>MFAZ01000029.1:0-7750 GCA_001776335.1 Candidatus Curtissbacteria bacterium RIFCSPHIGHO2_01_FULL_41_11
GCTTCTCTGCCAAATTTAATTTCGATAGGATTGGTAATTTTTACGTTGGAAAAATAATTCTTAAGAAGAAAATCGAGCTGATCCTCAAGCCATTTACTATCACGCATTACAGATTTGATTGTACTTGAGGCTGAAGATATAATTCAACCTTTTCAATGAGCAAAAAGCGAGGCTATTGCGAACAGCGAGGACCACGGCTTCCAGCCGTGGGTGAAGCACTTAGGCACAACCGCGCGAAGCGCGAAGTAAGCAAGAGAGGACCACGGGCTACGCCCGTGGGAATCTATTACTTCGAAGGCGTTGGGGGGTTGTCTGCTAACACTTTTAATTCCGTACCCTGAATATATCCTGTTTCCGTTTTCTGTATCCCTAATTTTGGATCCATTTTAGGGACCAAATTGCCTTCTTTGTCCTTTTGATACACCACAGTCGTGACTTTATACCAGTGACCGTACGCATACCCACCCTGTTCAAATTTGCCCAAAGATTCAGGATAGCTTGGGTATACTGGTCCTAAAACGGGCTCCGCGGTAATTATATTTTTTGCTTTTAGGTAGCCAATAATGTCTTTATTGGAAAGGCTTGGTTTACCTCTGACTTCAATAGAACTTCCGCCATCCATAGGATCGGTAACATAAGCCTTGGAAAATTCATTGATGATCCCTTCTCCGAAGTGGCCGTGTGAAGGTACATTGGGATTTTCCCGATCATAAGCCCTGATAAAACTGTAAGTAAATGTACCTGCAGCGAGGGTTAAAAAAGTAGCCGCAGCCCCGGCTCGCAAGACAAATCTGCGGCCCGAATTTGTACGTCTTCGTTCAGGAATCTGACCATATTTGTATTCGGGAGAAATTGGCATAATAATTAACCTATAGTTTACTACATTTAATTGGAATAATCAAGCTTATACAACTAGGTTAATTAATCTGCCCGGAACAAATACCACCTTGCGTGGCCCTTTTGTGTTCAAAAATTTTTGCACTTTTACGCTGGCGAGTGCCAACTTTTCTGCTTCTGTCTGACTAATTCCGGCCTCAACTGGCAAACTGTCTCTGACCTTGCCATTTACTTGTACAACTAAAGTGACCGTTTGGGCCTTCACAAACCGTTCGTCATACTCCGGCCACGGCTGGGAGTGAATGGACCACTTAACATTGTCATTGCGAGGACTCGAAGAGTCCGTGGCAATCTTCTTTTTAGATTGCTTCGCTTCGCTCGCAATGACATCGCTGGGTGAGCTGTGTAACATTTCCCAGAGTTCCTCTGTGATATGTGGAGCAAATGGTGCAAGCAGCCTCAAGAATACTTCGTATTCGTGTATCGTTAATCGTGTATCGTTCATCGGTGACTTTCCAACTTTGCTTCCTTCCCGATTAACGATTAACGATGAACGGTGAACTTTACCTGAAAGGTAATTGAGCCACTCCATCATCGTAGAAACCGCCGTATTAAACTTAATACCCTCAATATCCTCGCCTACTTTCTTGATGGTCTTATTCATCCAGAACTTATCCTCGTCAGTTAAAACGTTACGGGTGGCAGCAGTGGGAGGGCTCCCGACAGCGCGCAGTTCGACATTGTCTTTCTGACCAACTCTCGATTTCCGACTCGAGCGAGCACTGGCGGGATGGAAACTGCTGACAGGCCCCGCAACAGCATCAAACAGCTTCCATACTCTTTCCAAAAAGTGATATACACCACGAATTCCCCCCGGGTCCCAGGGAGCAACCAGGTCGTAAGGACCCAAAAACGCCAGATACATACGCACCGCATCCGCACCGTATTTCGCGACTTCATCATCCGGGTTAACCACATTTCCGTGCGACTTACTCATCCTCTGTCCGTCCGAACCCAAAATCACACCATGGTGAACCCGCTTTTTCGCATATTCATCAATTTTTAAAACACCAATATCTTTTAAAAACTTAACAAAAAATCTGGAATAGAGCGTATGTCCAAGCGTATGCTCGGCACCCCCGAAATAAACATCAACAGGCAGCCAAATTTCAGCTAAATCCCGTGCAAATGGCAAATTTTCATCCTTTTTATTGTTGGTCCCAATATGTCTTAAATATCTCAAAAAATACCAAGATGAATCAAAAAATGTATCAAGAGTTTCGACATCACGCCTGGCTTCCTCTCCGCAATTTGGACATTTTACACGGACCCATTCTTCAGCAGTAGCCAGCGGAGGTTTGCCTTTTGGTGCAAAATCGACATCGTAAGGAAGCAAAACCGGCAGATCCTTTTCGGGCACGGGCACAACTCCGCACCTGTCACAATAAATTATTGGAATAGGTGTTCCCCAGTATCTTTGCCGGGAAATAGACCAGTCGTGCAGGTGATAGTTAACTTTGCGCTTCCCCCAACCTTTTTCGACTAAATAATCCATTATTTTTTCCTTAGCCGGCTCAGGTACAGCCAGACTATTGAATTGGCCTGAGTTGACAAGCCAACCTTCCTCTAAAACATCCTTATCACTCAGAACCTCCGACTGATCGTTTTTAGAACTGCCGATAACCCTAACAATTGGCAGGTCAAATTTTTTAGCAAATTCGAAGTCACGAAGGTCACTACCGGGCACACCCATCACGGCTCCGGTACCGTAAGTCGCAATCACATAGTCGGCAACCCAAACTGGCACCTTTTCATCGTTAACAGGATTAACTACATGTGAGCCTGTAAAAACACCCGTTTTTTGTTTTTCTAAAGATGTTCTCTCAAGTTCTGATTTCTTTTTAGATAATTTGATATAGTCTTCTACATCTTTTTTGTGCTCAGCCGTCGCCAGTTGCCCCACTAAAGGATGCTCGGGGGCAATTACCATATAAGTAACACCAAAAATCGTTTCCGGAAACTTTGTAAAAACCTCAATTTGGAATTTGGTATTTGCTCGCCCGGCGAAGCCTTGGCGAAGCTGGGGTATTTGGAATTTAATTATTATCCCTTCACTTTTCCCGATCCAGTTATTCTGACTCTCTTTAAGTGATTTAGGCCAATCAACTTCAAGGGTACCACGCGTTGTACGAGTATCACGGGTATCACTAACTTTTAAATTTAAGCCCGTGGTACTCGTGGTACTCTGACCACTCACGATACTCTGTTCCTTCCACAGCAGTTTCTCCGCATACTCGGTTATCTTTAAAAACCACTGCTCCACCTCTTTTTGAACAACCTCAGTTCCACACCTCCAACACTTTCCGTTCTCAACATTCTCATTCGCCAAAACTGTTTGGTCTTTCGGGCACCAGTTAGAAAGAATTTTGCCACGGTACGCCAAACCCTTTTCGTACATTTTTAAAAAGATCCACTGGTTCCATTTGTAAAAATCAGGTTCACATGTAATCACTTCGTGCTCCCAATCATAGATTGCGCCCATTGTCGAAAACTGCTCCTTCATTCGCTTAATATTTGAAAAAGTCCAATCCTTGGGATGAATTCCACGCCTGATTGCCGCATTTTCGGCAGGCAACCCAAAAGCATCAAAGCCGTTCGGAGCAAAAACCGTGTATCCTTGCATTCTCTTCAGCCGTGCCAGAATATCCGGAACTGCAAATGCAAACCAATGACCCATATGCAAATCGCCGGATGGATAAGTAAATTCGACCAGAAAATAGAATTTCTTCCCGAGTTTACCCTGAGATTCATCGGAGGGTCGGGAAAGATCTACCTTGTACTTCCACTTCTTCCGGCTTTTCTCCTCAACTTTTGATGGTTGATACTTGATCATGTGGTAACTATTTTAAATCTTTAAAGCATCAGACACAATTGTATATTAAATGAGGCAGTTGATTATTAATCAGTGCAAAGTGTAATTTTGGCTTTACACACGAATTTGTGTGAAATTTTAGCCTTATTCCGAAGCCAAAAAGTTGTTTTCATTTTGGCTACATTAGCAAAAACTATTCACAAAAATATTCAACTTAGACTACCATAACAATCTAAAATGAAGCTCATTTTGTATTTCAACTAGGTATTACTGGTTACCAATGCTACGCTCAGATCAATTTACACACGAATTAGCCTTTATTTTCACTATTCACCCTCGCTAACAGCGTTATTGACGATCTTCACTTACAAAACATCGAAATCATCCCAAAATCTTGCTTTTTACACGGACTTATCCTCTAACAAAATTTTCTCAATTTTTTGTGGATAATTTTGCCTTATAGTATCTTAAAGACCTAACAGCAATCCTCAATCAGAAATTAGCCAATTTTGCTGTCAAATCAAACTAATAAAACTCTGTAAATTGTTAGCGAGAGCAAGACCATAATGCTAATTACCGAAAGCTGATATTGTTCGATCCCATTAGTGCCATGATTTTCCACAAACCGAGAGTAAATTATGTGGGGTGGACCAGAGCGGACTCGAACCGCTTACCTCTGCAATGCGAATGCAGTGTTCTACCAGGTGAACTACTGGCCCTCTTTTAAAAATTCTCTATTCAAGTCCAAAATCGCACCGCGATTTTGAAGGGGTGAAACAAGTTTGCGTTTGACGAAATTTGTAAAGCAAATTTCGTGATAAGCAAAATATTGTCTCGATGAGTGGACCGGAGGAGATTCGAACTCCCAACCCCCTCCATGCCATGGAGGTACGCTACCGTTGCGCCACCGGCCCGAACCAAAATAGTATATCCCTTTTTAGCTCTATATACCCAAATTTGTCAAACAAGCTCTTAAAGGCTAACTTCAGCAAGTCAAAAACAACAAGTTTAAACTGTCACAACGGGCCAAAATAGCACTCATATATGCTTATCACAATTTAGCCTCGAGTGCCAACTTCAATCCAACTTAATTCGAACCTAAATTACAAAATTAGCGATTAACTGTACTTTAATATATATTCTATGTATTAAATTACTAATCAAGATATCAATAAATCTCTTAAAACATCTTTATATTATGTTTTACTTATTATCTGCATCATTAAATCATTTACTCCCTCACCTGTTTGGTTACTGACTCTAAACACTTTTTTTCTTTTGTTTTTAAAAACAGATTCTACATCACTTACATATTTTTTGTCAGTTATATCTGTTTTGGTAAGAGCAATTATTTCTAACTTTTTTGACAGATCCCTTGAATAGATCGATAGTTCATTTCTTATTGTCTGGTAATCTTCCCATTTATCGGAAACAGTCGAAACATCAATCATGTGCACCAAAATTCCGGTCCTTTCAATGTGGCGCAAAAACAGGTCTCCAAGACCCCTACCCTCACTCGCCCCCTCAATTAGTCCGGGTATATCTGCAAGTATTAACCTTTTTTTCACTTGCATTTTATGGTTAATTTTCTTGTCCTGTAGTTTTGAGAGGTCTAGAACTCCTAAATTGGGTTCCAGAGTCGTGAAAGGATAATTGGCAATTTCCGGAGTGGCTCGCGTAACCTTTGCCAAAAACGTGGATTTTCCTGCATTAGGCAACCCTATTAAACCGACGTCTGCAATCAGCTTCAACTCCAAAGTAACATCTACACTTTCTCCCGCCTCACCCCGTTCTGCTTCCCTTGGCCTTCTGCCAAACTCATCGCGCAATTTAAGGTTTCCCCTCCCGCCTTGCCCAGCGCGGGCAACCAAGACCTTGTCACCATCTGTCACAAGGTCAGTGATTAGTGAGTAGTGATTAGTGCTTAGTGACGATTGTTCTTCTTTTTTTTGACTATCCACTCTTGCCCTGAGCGTAGTCGAAGGGTTCCACTGTGCACTATGCACTTTTACCTCCGTTCCCACCGGTACCCTTAACACCAAATCCTCTCCTACTGCCCCTCGCCTTCTTCTGGACAATCCGTTTTGCCCTCTCTGCGCCTGATAGTTCTTAACATATCGGAAAGAATCCAAACCATTCAAATCACTGCTTGCCTCAAAGAAAACGTTGCCACCATCCCCACCATCTCCGCCGTCTGCCTTCCCATATCTTTTTCCCTTAATTTTATGGAAAGATCCGGCACCGTTTCCCCCGTCTCCAGCACTTACTGTTATTCGAGCGAAGTCGATCATAAATTTTTAACCCCCAAAATTGATAAGAGTTTATTCCGAATAAAAATAGGGACAAAATCAATCATTGTGGTAATTTTACAGTAGAAGTGACAAAGTAACAAAGAGCCGTTCTCTGTAACTCTATTACTTTCCAAGAAGTGAAAGCGGGTTTAGTGCTCCGCCATTCTTTCTGATCTCCAAATGCACATGAACTCCGGTAGACCTTCCGGTTGATCCCATTGCACCCAATACATCACCTTTTGATACTCTTTGACCTGGCGAAACATATATGGAACTCATATGTGCATACAATGTGGTAAATCCGTTCCCGTGGTCAACTATCACTCGATTACCATAGCCGTAGTTGTCCGGCCATCCTGCCATAGTAACCGTTCCCGAATCGGAAGCTCGAATCGGACCTCCGCCCAAATTAGAAATATCAATTCCGGGATGATACCAGGAAAAGTATTGCGAAATGCCACCGTTAGCTGGCCAAATGAATTGAGAGCTACCAAGATTATCTATAGGTACATTCTGGCCTGAGGCCAGGTACTGTGTAGGTGCCGGCTTCGGCTTTTCCGGAGGTGCACCGTCGGGAACAATCAAAACCGATCCCGTTGAAAGCTGGAAGTCATTACCGACGTCGTTAAAAGGAAAATCAATAATAGCCTGTGCATTGGCCTGATATTTCTTGGCAACAGAATAAATTGTGTCTCCGCTCGCCACCTTATGACTCACACCCGAAACCGGTAAAATCTTAAGCTTCTGCCCTTGCTTCAATTGTGAAGTTGATGAAAGATCATTTGCCCACTGAATTGTGCTTTCGGAAACTCCATACTCCTCGGCAATCGAAGAAACCGTATCTCCCACTTTAACTTCATAATCCAATATTTTGTCTCTTGGTTTATCAGAAATAATCGTAACCGGTGTAATCGAAGAGGAAATGACCCCGGAATCTTGATTGTTTGTAGATGCGCCGGCTACCAAAGGATTAACAGGCACTCCTGGAAATGATCCCGAAACTACAGAGGTGCTGGAAAAAACTCCGCCCCCTGCAAGAACCGACACTGCCAGTACCACAATAGAAGCATGAATAAAAAAAGAGGTATTTGCTCCCCTTCTTGCCAGAAGTGCATCTACTACCACATCTTTTATCTTTTCGAAATTAAATCCTGCGCGTTTTAGGCGATGAACAATATAGGAGCTAAAAGAACTCAGAAACTGGGTAAATTCCTTGAAAATTGGGTCGTGATCCATAATAGTAAGTTAAAAGTTTAAAATTAAAAGTTAAAAATTGCAAACAAAAAGCCAAGAACTCTTGGCTTCCACAACTTTGAACTTTGCATTTTGAACTTTAAATTTACTTTATATCCTTAGCTAGACCATCTAAAAACTCTTTTAGCCGCGCAGTTCTGCAATGCAGAACGAGCACCGCAAGTAATTACTTGACGTCCTTACTTAATGAGTCTAAAAACTCTTTATTAGAGGCAGTTTTGCTCAACCTGTCTATCAGTATTTCCGTCCTCTCATCCGGGTTCAAAACCGAAAGCATTCTTCTCATGGTCACAACCTTTTTGTAATCTTCATCCGAGAAAAGTAGTTGTTCCTGTCTCGTACCAGATCTTTCTACATCAATTGATGGATAAATTCTGCGCTCTGCCAGCCTTCTGTCAAGATGCAGTTCCATGTTACCGGTTCCCTTGAACTCTTCATAAATAAGATCGTCCATCCTTGAACCGGTATCGATCAAGGCTGTTCCGATTATGGTTAA
>MFAZ01000029.1:7770-10408 GCA_001776335.1 Candidatus Curtissbacteria bacterium RIFCSPHIGHO2_01_FULL_41_11
TCCTGGCTGCTCCAAAAAATCTCTTAGGAGGATACAAGGCTGCCGGATCAAAACCGCCTGTCAAAGTCCTGCCCGAAGGCGGCACTGAGAGGTTATAGGCTCTTGCTAGACGGGTGATCGAGTCCAGAAGTATCACAACGTCCTGTCCACGCTCAACCAGCCTTTTAGCACGCTCAAGGGCGATTTCGGCTACTCTGGTCTGGTCTTCTGCAGGCTCATCAAAATTAGAGGCTATTACCTCACCTTTGACACTTCGGGATATATCCGTTACCTCCTCCGGTCGCTCTCCAATTAGAGCCGCCATCAAATGCGCTTTCGGGAAATTCTCGGATATACCTTTTGCGATGTCTTTGAGAACCGTTGTTTTGCCGGCTTTTGGAGGAGAAACAATCATTCCCCGCTGGCCCAGTCCAATTGGCGCAATTATATCGATAACCCTTGTTGACAGAGGCACTTTTCCGGTTTCCAAAACCAGTTTTTGATCAGGATAAATTGGCGTTAAATCTTCAAACTTTACGCGCCTGCCCTGCTTTTCGGCATCAATTCCGTTTACCTTAACAACCTTCAAAAGACCATAGTATCTTTCGGTTTCCTTCGGTGGTCTTCCTAGTCCTTCGACTTCGTCGCCTCCCCTAAGCATAAACTTACGAATTTGTGATGCGGAAATATAAACGTCGGCATCAGATGGTCTAAACTTTGGTCTCAAAAATCCATGACCGTCTCCTGCGATATCTAATATCCCATGTACTTCCTGAGTGGGCACATCACGACCAGAAGAATATTCTTCATCTTGATATTCACGACCATTTGAATTGTGTCCGCCGGAGTCATATGGTTTACCCTGAGATGAGTCGAGGGGTTTACCCTGAGACGAGTCGAGGGGTTTACCCTGAGACGAATCGAGGGGTTTACCCTGAGACGAATCGAAGGGCGACCTTACAGGCGGCTCGTAACTGGAAACTGTGGGCGTTGTGGGTGTTCGAAGATCAATGACTTTGCTGACACGACCAGAGTCCGGCGTACTTTGTACCGGCTCGTCACTTTTCTCTTCGGATTTTTTTCTTACACTTACAGAAACTGTAGCTTTTGGCATAATTAATAGAATTTCAAATAATTACCAAATTCAAATATCAAATTTCAAAATGTTTCGGCAGCTCAATTTATTAGAAATTAGAAATTGGAAATTAGAAATTTGAAATTTACAAGAAGAACATGCAAATTGTATCCCGTCTTTTATAAAAAATCAACAGTCGGAATTATTTTATAAAAAATGCCCTTTTCGCGCTCCAGCTCTTCCCGGCTTTCACTAGTCAACCGAAATATGTATATCTTCTCCCCTCTCAGTACATAAATAGCCTCGCTATAAAACGGTCCGGGTATAACCGTATCCTCAACCGTCGCAAAACCTGTTTGTCCGTCGACAGTCTTGTACTCCCCTTTGACAACACTGCGGTTTGTAACTTGAGATTTCTCGGAAAGCTCGGCTATCTCCCCTCCCACAGGGATGGCGTAAAACTTGCCAAAAATGTTACCGGTATTATCTCGCATGCTTACTCTAATGTAACTTTTAAAGTCTTTCGTGCGGCTTTTAGTATCTACCAAGCTCAAAAGAGTTTGGTCTTCACTTTGCCTCCAGGAAGGAGGATAGCTAATTGAAAGTTCAAACTGCTCACTTTTCACCTGTTCCCAGCTCTCTTCTTTATTACTGGAAAAATTAAAAAATAAAACCGCAATTATCAAAACCGCCAAAACAAAAACAATTGCAAAAATCTTCTTCATAGTCTTAATTTTAACAGGATTTCGGATGCGCAAAATTTACGCAGAAGCTTTGTTTGATCTTTTGCTCACAAGTTCGCTTGCGATTTCACCAAGTTCCTCTTCACGTCTGCCAATCAATCGGCCTCTTCCATATCTGGAAAGCATTACTCCGAAAGGAGCTGCCCCGAACATGCTGGCCATTCCCAAAACGCCTGGTCCGGTTTCTGGTGTCTTAGCAGGAGCTTTTGCACCAGCAACCGTCGGTTGAACAACTTGGGTTGCGGGAGCGGAATTTGTGTTGTTAACGCTCACGTTAACGTTATTGTTATTCGTATTTGTGTTGTTGTTTTCATTTGTTATATTCACTGCAGGTGCAGGAGTCGGTGTTGGTGTAGGTTGTGGCTGGCCTTCAACAAGCTCCGCTGCAAATGTAAGCTGGATTATGTAGTCATTGCAGCCTTTCTGTGAACCTAGAGTGATTCCTCCGTCTGCGATACCGTCAATAAGAGGTGTGTTGTTAAATTCCCGCTCTCCGTCTCCGTCACGGTCCCAGTAAAGTCTGGTTGAATCATGAACGAATTTAATTTCTGAAGCTGGGTTTACGTTAAGTGTTACCGAATCACTGACTGTGTTTGCGTTTGATGTTGTAACGGTAACCGGAATGTTTAAAGAGTTGCTGACTCCGCTTGGCATGCCTACTGTAACATTTACATCCTGGGCTTCTGTTCCAAATACTGTGTTGTGAATTTCAACTGTAAAAGAAACTCTGTGTCCGCCTTGGGTATTTAAGTTATGCTGCCATCCGGCATCAGGAGAATCGTTGTCATCATTGGCAACCATCTTCACAGTCATATTAGGTGTCTCAGAGGCTGTTGCGGCT
>MFAZ01000030.1:0-1053 GCA_001776335.1 Candidatus Curtissbacteria bacterium RIFCSPHIGHO2_01_FULL_41_11
GGCGTTGGTGTCGGCGTTGGAGTCGGTGTTGGAGTAGGTGTTGGAGTAGGAGTTGGTGTTGGTGTAGGTGTGGGTGTAGGACTTGGAGATGGGCTTGGTGATGGTTGACCCTGAACTTCAACCAAGAAGAAAATGATAATTACAAATTCATTACAGCCCTTTTGACTCCCCAAAGCTAGCCCGCTTGCTGTAATTCCATCCTGAATAGGAGTATTGTTATATTCTTTTACTCCGTCTCCGTCCTGATCCCAATGGATAGTTGTCGAATTAGGAACAAAAACAAGTTGGCCGCTTCCGTTCACATGAACGTTAACAGTATCGGAAACTGAAGAAGCGTTACTGGCACTAACCTCCGTAAAAACCTGGCCGTCTGTGATATTGCCTGCCGGCAAAGTAGTCTTCACAACCACGTTTTCGGCAGTCGAGCCAACAATAGTATTATGGATCTCCAGCCTCATTGCCAGATGTTGCCCAGGATTCAGAGTGACGTTATCACTGTAGCCAACCGGAACATCGTTGTTATCACCTGTAGAAAAAACCTGCATTTGTGGGGTCGCATCAGCATTGACACCGGAAATAGTGGCTAAAAACCCACCAAAGGCCATTATAAGCGAGATAAATATTGCGATGAAGTATCCGGTATTTTTTTCGGTAATTTTTATTATTTTCATCTGCCCCCTCCATACCTTCTTTGGTATTCTCTTAACTCCTTACCCCTCAATTTCCTACCAAAACCTGCCAATCCGCGTTTTTCCTCACTACTCAAGCTAACGGACGATGTCTCCTCAACCAATCCGCCACGATAACCTTGAAACTTTTTTCTATTAAGAAAAATAAGACCTAATCCCGATAGACCACCTACAACAGCCGACCAGCCAACACCACCCAATATGTCTCTCTGGGTAGATCCGTGGGAACCCAACAAGCCTCCGTCACCCGCAGTCACGGGTATTATAGGCGCAGGCACGAACTCGGTAGGGGCAGGCGGAACTAAAGTACTAACCGGTACAGGGCTTGCTGTTCGTGTAGGTGTAGGTTGCAATCGAACCTCTG
>MFAZ01000030.1:1111-7127 GCA_001776335.1 Candidatus Curtissbacteria bacterium RIFCSPHIGHO2_01_FULL_41_11
TAATGTTGGCGATGGAACAGGAATTGTGGAAGTTGCCGTAGCATGAGGATTCTGAACCTCCGACTCGTCACTGCCGGGCTGGCTACCAGTCACTGTAGACACCGGTGTCGCCCCTTCTGGTGTTGGCAGTTGTGTCGCCAAGGGCACAGGTGTAGGACCATCCGCTTGTACAATATTTGACTCAAAGTTGCTTGCAAAGAATACACTCGTTAATCCTATACCGAGAACAGCCGCCATTGTAACAACACGGCTTACGCGATATCTTCTTATTTCCAAGTTATCGTTTATTTCCGGATTTATACTAGATGAAAAATCTCTATCTTGCATAAAATTAAAAACCTTGGCAGTAAAAACTTTTGGGCAGTAAACTCTATAGAAGCATTGCCAAATATAATCAAAAGATTAATAGAAGTCAATAGGAAAAAAAAACAAAAAACAGTAATATTTCTGTAATAGAATTTGGTCGAATTCCAAAAAAATAGGGACGATACAATATTGTATAAACTATTTACCCAATCTGGTAGTCTGTAGTTTTGAATAACTTAGGTTAATTGGCTTGTCCCAGCAACCTAATCAAATTTATGATTAACTTACCCCTTGACAAGTTTCTCGAACTTGTTCTAATGTAAAAAAGGAAAGCAACTTAGCTGCCCTAAGTCGCTTCCCTTACACCTCAAAAGAGCATTGCTATTCGAGTTTCAGTCTGCGGTAGTGATGCTCTTTTCTTATTGAAAACTTGTTTTACAACAAGCATTCTTTTTTCAAAGATCCATTTTTTAAAAAAGATCTTTTATGTTTTGGTCCCTTTTGGAGACCTGATAATTACTTTCTCAATTCTCCACTTGTTAGTAGAAAACTAATAATAGAAAATTATCGAACCTCGCTAAAACTTTAGGTTTTAGCAGGTAAATTTCAGCCTGCTCTTATTTTGTAACACCATTCCATAATTCTTGTCAAGTCCATTTCCAGTCCGATAGTAAAAATACAAGCTTGAAATAAATATCCTAGAGTTATTATAAACTACATATTTAGTGCGATTAGCTTAATTAAGCAATTCAAACGTACAATTAGAAAATCATCAAAACTGCAAAAGAGACATTCCCTTGATGCATAATGCTTAATACCTTATACACTAATTCTCGAGGCTAAATGATATACTAATTTATATTAAAGTAAGCTAATTTCAGAAGATGTATATAATAAGGTAGTCTCCTTGCAGTCGACTTCCTTGCGGTCCTCGTTCTGCAATACAGAACAGCGGGTCTTAAGGTAGGATGTTATTAATTGCTGGCGGCTACTCTTGCAGGCGCGCAAAGATCATCTTACCCGCCGCAGTCTGAATTACACGCAGCACGACAACATTAAGGCTCTTCCCGATTGCCTCTGCCCCGTCTTCGACAACTACCATTGTTCCGTCGGGCAAATATCCAACCCCCTGATTTTTACCTTTGCCATGCGACTTTACCTGAATGGTTAGTATCTCATGGGGCAAAACAGCCGTTTTAAGCGCGTTTATAAGCTCATTAAGGTTCAGGACAGAAACACCTTTCACTGCAGCCACTTTATTAAGGTTAAAATCCATTGTCATGACCTGTCCTCTGAGTTTTCGCCCAAGTGTTATCAACTTGTCGTCAACTGTGTCTCCAGAAGGATCTTCTTTCAAAACCTCCAGCTTCACCTTCTTTTCAGACTTCAGAGATTTCAAAATGTCTAACCCCCGCCTTCCTTTCGCACGCTTAAGCTCATCTGCGCTATCTGAAAGAGTATGCAACTCGGAAACTACAGAGGGAATTACTAAAAGAGAACCAAATATAAACCCGGTCTTGATTACATCAGAAATTCTTCCGTCAATTAAAACCGATGTGTCCACAACAAGTGGATTAATATATTTTCCATTCTTCTTTTTCCTTCGACTAAAAGACAATTTGGGCACGGACAGCCTTGGCGCGGTCGGTGTCGGTATTCGTCTGGCTACCTGAAGAGCGATTGCGGCAATCGCACTTCTGCCTGCTATTTCCAAAATATCGGGCAGCAAAAATCCTAATACTCCAAACGCAATTGCCGCCACAACCAGAAAATATTTGCCTGTAATAGCCAGAATGTCGGGAGGCGTCGCTCCTCTTGCGACAAGTACTCCCAAAAATCCAAAAATAATAGTCAGTGAAGGTCGAATTAACGCTTTGAGTTTACTCCCCGTGAACTGCATAAGATATGGCTTCTTCTAATGTTTTAAATCGGTCAGGTGAGATAAATTTACTAAAACCAAGCCTTTTAGCTTCATTCACCCTGCCTTTAATGTTGGAAACTGGCCTCAGTTCTCCAAGTAGCCCCACTTCGCCAAAAGCGCATGTACCGTCCGGAAGTGGTTTATCCAAAGCTGCCGAGGCGATAGCCAATGCTACCGGCAAATCAGCGGCAGGCTCACCGATTTTTAAACCTCCGGCCACGTTAACGTAAATATCAAGATTTCCCAGGGTCAAATTTGCGGCTTTAGATAGAGCAGCGATTACAATTTGTACTCGGGAAGGATCAAGCCCCGCAGTTCTTCTGACTGGTATCCCGAAAATGGTACTTGCAGTCAGAGCCTGGACTTCGGCAAGAATCGGCCTCTCTCCTGTGATTGTAGAAGCAACCACAGAACCTGCACGCTTCTCGATTCTTTGAGCTAAAAATATTTGTGACGGGTTGGAAACCTCAAGCATCCCGCTGTCTGTCATCTCAAAAACACCAACTTCGAAAGTAGAACCAAAACGGTTTTTTGTGGATCTCAAAATTCTGTATGCATGCATATTGTCTCCTTCAAGGTTCAAAACTGCATCGACCAGATGTTCAAGTACCTTCGGTCCGGCCACATTCCCTTCTTTGGTTACATGCCCGACTATAAAAATTGGGGTGTGGCTTCTCTTTGCGTGTACTTGTAAAACCTGGGAGGATTCTCTTACCTGTCCGACACTTCCTGCCGAGCCTGTCAAACGATCGCATGTTAAAGTTTGTATAGAGTCTACAATCAAAAGGGTCGGCTTAATCTTCTCGCTCACCCCGACTATTACATCTACATCTGTACTGGGCAAAATAAACAGATTATCGGGTATTTTCCCAATCCTATCCGCTCTAATTTTAACCTGATGCGCAGACTCTTCCCCGGTAACGTAAAGGACAGAAGTTGAGAGTTGAGAATTGAGAGTTGAGAATTTTTGATTTTCTTCAACTTTCAACTTTCCACTTTCCACTTTCAATTTGTCTGAGCCTTTAGCAATAGCCATCGCGGCCTGCAGCAAAAGTGTACTCTTCCCAATACCCGGATCTCCGGAAATAAGAACGATTGAACCCGGAACAATACCGCCTCCCAAAACCCTGTCAAACTCCATAAATCCGCTGGTAATTCTGGGAGTGTTCTGACTCTTTACTTCAGAAAGCTTTACCACGACCTCTTCCAGTTTCAAGTTTCTAGTTTCCAGTTTCTCGTTCAAAGTTGAAACGCTCGTCTCAACCAGACTATTCCATTCACCACAGTTAGGACATTTACCCATAAATGAGGCTGATTGATATCCGCACTGCTGACAGATGTACTCGGAGTAAGACTTCATAAAATTCACCTAATTACTCTAATTAACCTAATTGCTCTAAATAATTTAGTAATTAGAAATTAGAAATTAGAAATTCCTTTGCAGGTCCTACCTGTAAAGGACTGGCTTTTCAGTTACTATCGGAACCAGAGATATCTTACGATTGGCAGTATCAATACTTTCAATTTCACATTCAATCTCAGAACCGACATTATAAGAAACATTTGGCGGAATTTTGGAAATATGAATTAGCCCCTCGATACCTCCATCAAGCACAACAAAAAGTCCGTATGGTGTAACTTTAGAAATTTTGCCTTCCACTTTTTGATCTTTTGAGTAATTCTTTGAAGCTTCGATAAACGGATCTTCCTCTAACTGCTTCATACTTAGGTTCAGCCTTCCGGTTGTTGTATCTTTTGCAATGACCATCACATCCACAATGTCACCCACCTTGAATATCTTAAGAGGATCGTCCACCTTCTCCCATGATATTTCGGAAATGTGCACCAATCCTTCAAGTTTAGATTTGCCAGGTTCAGGCAAATCATCCTTCTTCTCAACCTTTAACTCTTTTGGAGAAATCTCCACAAAAATTCCGAATGGCAAGACGGCAGTAACCATACCCGAAAATTTATCGCCGATTTTGACCTTCGCCAAAAGCTTTATCAAATCTCCAAGATCCTTCTTGCCCGGCATCTTTTGCGAAAAAATAAGTCTGTTGGTCACGCGGTCCACTTCAATTACCCTGACTGACAGGTTTTTACCCACAAGGTCATCCAGCTTTGATGGAGCTTTAGCAAGCTGTGAAGCAGGCAAAAACCCCCTTAGACCGGACCATTCGCAAATCACTCCGCCACGGTTTGCTTCTATGGCCACAACTTCCACTTCCTCGCTGTTTTTCTGTTTTTCGACAAGGTCTTCCCATCTCTTTTCACCGGAAAGTTTTCTAAGAGACAAAACAACTTGGCCGGCATCATTTTCAGGGTATACAACGTTAACATTAATTGTGTCGCCCACGGAAAGTTTTGAAGCAATATCACGGCTGGCGGAAAGTTCACGTCCAGTTATTATTCCTTCGGACTTACCACCAACATCAATAAGAATTTCAGTGGGTGTAGCAGATACTACCTTACCTTCAATTTCCTGACCGCGTTTTAATGTCAGTATTTTGTAGTTCGTAGAGGCCAGTAAATCTGCCATGGACATAGATCCACGGCTTGTGGAATCAGATTTTGAAGACTTGCTTGCAGATGTTTGAGCCAATCATTCTCACTTCCTTGTTAAAAATTTCAAATCGAAATACCAATTTGCTGAGCTGCAGTATAGCAGGTTTTATTGGAGAAAAAAAGCCGCGAGAGTCTACTTTCCGAGCTTTCCGAATGTAAGTTTAGACAGAAGCGACCGTTTAGCCGGCTCAGTTGTGGCAGTTGGCACGGAAGCAGGTTGAGCTGGCGAAACTTCTGACTTTTGCTCGGGAGGTAGGCTAGCTGTTTCTGTAGGTGTAGCCGTAGGCATCGCCTCTTGACTGGATACTGGTGGAGCTTCAGAACTTTCCGGCATTTGAAGTACTATATCATGTTTCAGGAAATAAAAAAAGCAATAAAGAATATCACTCTGTTAGACAAAGTAGGAGATACAGCTCCCAGCGCGCGGCAAGACAAACTTTTCCCCATAACCATCGACACCTGCCGCAAGCAGTTAATGAAAAGATGAAAAAGCGCTATCCCTCAACTCGAATATTTCTTACATAAGAAGCAATTCGCGGAAGAAGTTCTTTGTTTACAGGCTTAAGGTTCATTTCTTTTTTCGCTTGTCTAACAGATAATTCTAATATTTCATTCCAACGACTCGCACTTTTCTCATCCTGCACACCAATTAATTTTATCGGAAACCTTACCAGTTCGTCTAAAGTTTCCCCTTCAGAGTATTTCGCAAAAGGATAACGAGCCAATTCGGACAACATTAAAACTGGCCCAAGGTCATCATGAATTCCAGCCCCACCATATCCTTTCTTAGAATCATCTGTAAATCGACCACTTAAAATATGCACAGTGGTTCCATCTGCCAGCCTTGCATCCTTCATAAGCCTTCCTTCAAGCTGTCTGTTTTTAGACTGAAGCTGATCTACCAACTCTTTTGACTGCCTGCGAATTTCAGGGTCAATGTGTTCATAAGGATCGACTGTAACCCCAATCTCACCAGCAGGGTTAGTTCCCGCCACCTTCCTGTCCGCTTCCTCAGGTGTCACCGCAACTCCAAGCTGTGTCCCATCTGGCAATCTTGGACCTTCTGCTGACACACCTTGCCCCGGCACTGGTTCTCCTGGAATAGTCATAACTTAATTAAATGGTATTTATTGCAGAGTGTCAAACCAGTGTGCTGGCCCCCTAGATAGAGAACGGTCGCCCTCCTTTCTGGGTTTGGTGCAAGATAACATATTCTTGCGGTGT
>MFAZ01000031.1:0-513 GCA_001776335.1 Candidatus Curtissbacteria bacterium RIFCSPHIGHO2_01_FULL_41_11
TCAAAAATATCCGCTCCATGCTTGGTACATTAGGAGAAAAAGTGGGGTCTGAAAGGACCTTTTCGCGTTCTGCCCGCAGAAGCTTCAGGTCTTCGGCAGAAACAAGTTTAGGAAGGTATTTATAGTTAGCATCCGGATCCCACAAATGGGCGACTTCATGACCGATCTGCTCCTTTATAGTTTCGGCTGAAGCATTTCGCGAGATATAAACTGCAGAGTTTTCTTCTGTATTGTCAATACTAGGCCTGTCAGAATTTGTCAGAACGAACCTGAGGTTTCCAACTTTTGGCAAAGAATCTATCGTGGACTGGATAATTCTCATGTCTTCCTCAACAGTTCGGTTAAATGTTTCGGAACGGCTATTGAGTGGAATTGACTCATCGGCTTCTATTATCCAATTAGCAACACTCATCCGGAACGATTCAGTACTTTCCTGAATCACCGGCAAAACTCCTTTTTCAACGGCTCCGGAAGCTTGGACATCTGCTAAAACATTTTCCGCTTTAGAAGCTC
>MFAZ01000031.1:806-7951 GCA_001776335.1 Candidatus Curtissbacteria bacterium RIFCSPHIGHO2_01_FULL_41_11
CCATATTCTACTCCTTTTTCCCTAAAATTTCCTTTCACCTAAGTATAAACATCTTTAACCGTCAATTCATAACCCGTACCTCACACCTCATAATTCATAATTCAGGCTTCATACTTTATACTTCATAATCCACCCTCAATCACACTTTCCTAGCCGATCGGACTAATAAATGTGATTTACCCACATTATCAGATTCAATAACCAATACCCACTCTTCAACTTTTAAATCACGAACCAATTGCCTGATTTGCTCTGTCAAGGGTTTTTTCGTAGCCCACACAGACTTTTGCCAAGGCGCAAATCCCCACTCTTTGAGTTTCAACCTTAAAGCACTTCTAATTTTTCGATGCTTCTCCGGAATATCAAAGATCACAAACCTCCAGAATCCGTCCCAGTTCAGATCATCCTCTCCTTTATTTTTTAGTACCCAATCCCGGCCTGCTTCTGTCAGTCTTAAAATAACCTTTTCACCATCAACAATTTTTTCCACCATCCCCTTTTTCCTTAAACGCGACAGGGATGTCGAAAGAGCCGATTTATTAAAATAATCAGGACCATACCAAACAAAACGCCTTGGGTTTTCGTAAAATTCGGCAAACATTACAGCTCCGTCTATGGATTTCTCCAAAGCAAGCAATATCGCATCTTTTAATCTATTCTTAACCATAACAGAATAGTAGCCAATCGGATGTAAAAGTGTCAACTTAAAATTTAAATCCTTCCCCACTTCCAACTTTTCCATTACTCTGTTAAAATTCGCACAAGTCACTTATTCACTAAACCATATGCCTAATCTTGCCAAAAACCGCGTCACCTTTAGTGCAATTGCCGCCTTCCTTATATTAGCTGTCGCAGTGGCTGCAATATTTTGGGCCCGGGGCTTCAAACCGGATCTCAAAAATGGCAAAATCGAAAGAACTGGCCTGATAGTTGCAACATCAATTCCGACAGGCGCCCAGGTCTACCTCGACGATCGTCTAACCTCCGCAACCAACACCAATATCGGTTACCTGGATCCCAAAACCTACAGAATCAGAATCGAAAAAGACGGTTATACCTCTTGGGAAAAAGAAATCTTGGTACAGGCCGATTTGGCAACTGAAATCAAAGCACTTCTTTTTCCTGTCGCACCAGAAATAAAACCTCTTTCAACTACCGGTGCACATAATCCGACACTTTCCCCTGATGGCGGACAAATAGCCTACGGTGTCACAGGAGAAAGAGGCGGCGCATACATTCTTTCCATGGGCGATAGACCATTTCCATTCAGACAAGACGTACGACAGCTGACACAGAACAGAGGCACAATCGATTATTCAAAAGCCACTTTTATCTGGAGCCCGGATTCAAATCAAATTATAGCCCGCATAAAGGGACAAAACGATCAAATAATCTCCAACTTATTACTTGAAGCCGGAAGGAGTAACCAGCAGCCAAATGACATTACAGCGTCTCTAAATGCAACTATTTCCGACTGGCAGCAACAAATTGATGCCAAAGATCAGACTCGGGTAATTCCGGTTCCCGATGAAGTTAAGAGTGCAACTGCAGGCGCACAAACTGCCAGCCCCTCGCCAAGTCCAAAAACTAGACAATCGCCAAGCGACTTATCACTTACCACTTCTCACTTATCACTTAACTATTTCCCCACCGGCCTGATGCTATCTCCGGACGAAGAAAAAGTTTTGTACAAAAATAAGGAAAATAAATATAAAGTTTATGATCTCAAAACCAAGAAAGAATTTACATTACCTGATTTTTCCGACTTCATCAACATCTCATGGTATCCAGACTCAGCTCATCTGGTTGTCGCCCAAAAAGACTTAATTTCGATTATCGAAACCGATGGGACTAACAAAATGACCGTTTATTCTGGAAATTTTGAAAACCCGGATCAGCCAGCTGGCGGAGTCTTCGCCCATCCTTCAGGCACCAGGCTGATAATCTTGACTACCCTAACACAAACAGAAGGAAGCCCTCCAAACCTCTACAGCATAAATTTAAGATAATAGATACTGGATTATAGATTATGGACCTATAGTCTAAAATCTGAAGTCTATAGTCTAACGTCTAACTACGGATTTGTCACGCACCAGTTTCTGCTCGCCTGGGGAGTACAAGTAAGACCCGTAAGATCCGGATCATTGGTATTTTCCAAATATGCCGATAAAACATAACTATTCACTCCTGACCGCGTATAGTAATAGCCGGGTCCAGAAGGCTGGTTTACAGTATCTTTAGGTAATTGCTGCATATAAGTTATCGAATTGCAGGTGAAAGCAGGACTGTTATTCCAGATAAATCCCGTGACACCATCGCAACTTATTTTGCCCGAAACAGAAGGCGGATATTGCCCGTTCACCTGATAATAATTCTCCAGTGCCTGCTGAACTGCCTTCAGGTCAGACTTTCTCTTACCGTCTCTGCCCTTCATCTGTGCATTTCTCCACGAAGTAGTAGCCGAAGCAACCAAAATAGCAATTATGGTGATAACAACAAGAAGCTCGATCAAAGTGAAGCCCCGCTTCACTTTGAAGTGATAAGTGATAAGCAGAGCTTTTCTGCGAATAAGTGATAAGTGATAAGTCAATCTGAACCTCATAATTCCACTTTACACTAGTCACTATTCACTATGCACTAATCACTATGCACTAATCACTATGCACTCGTCCTCCGCGCTAGTCCGGCTTCAAACAGTAATTGTAAATCTCCGATGGCGCCGAATCTTGGCATGTTGCAGATGAGCTGGTATTTACATCCTGATCATTGATATTTTCCAGGCCGGTCCAAAGTACATATGACTGCCTATCAGCAGAAACAATATACATATAGGCACCGGCAGGCGTAAACGTCGGGGGTGGAGGCGGTGGCGGTGGAGGTGGAGGAGGCGTCGTTTCAGGAGTTGGCGTAGGAGTAGGTGTAGGTGTCGGCGTCGGTGTAGGACTAGGAACTGCACAGGTGATCGATTTTGGAGAGCCACCGACCAGAGGATTTGTTCCTCCGGCCGTATCCAAAGCGTAAATATATAACGGGTGAGGAGTACCCGTAAACAGAGCGGTTTCCGATGGATTAGAAGAACTGAATGCTACTGTATAGCCGTGAGTTCCGGTTATGCCGTATGCGGAATTGACGTCCGGACGGGAAGTGCTTGTCGGATAGGCACCCACAAAAGTACCGCTTCCGGTTGGTCCGTCTCGATATACGTGCACGGTAACGCTGGTTGCGGGGCTGTTTGGGTCAAAAGCCCAGCCCCATGTTTGACAAGTAGGATTATCGACCGCGTCCTGGACTGCAATCGGGATTTCGTTTGGTCCTCCGTCGTTCATTGTGTCCGTTATTTCGGTTGACGATAGAGCTCGATTATAGATTCTGACTTCGTCTAAGTATCCGGGAAAAAATGCCCCGCTTCCGTTTTGGCCGGCTCCGAATGTTACGTTAGAGCTCGATTGAGTGGCGTTCCATCCAAGACTAGCTGCAGTGATCGGAGAACCATTAACGTAAAGCTGGATTGTAGTCCCGTTTGATACACCTGCTATGTGATACCATGTACCGCTGGTTAATGCCGGTGTCAAAGCTTGGTAAACTGTTCCACCTGAATTTGAAGTATAGAAAGCAAGTGCAGAGCCCTCCACCTGAAAAAGCCAATCATATCCGCCGGGATCACTCCATCTTGTAATAGGTCTCCCGGTAACAGAATCGAACTTAATCCAAAAAGATATTGTCATTGCCTGTCTTCTTGCAGGAATTCCTCCGATCGAGTTTAAATTTACGTAGTCATTTACTCCATCAAATCCGATTGCGTGCCCCGTATTAGTACTAATTGGCCAGGTCGGGCCGTTAAAAAGCGTGGCGTTATTTCCGTTTCCGCTGGCGTCAGACGTTGCAGTTCCGCTACCTTCAATAAACGGCCAGTAACCAACCAAGCCATTCGTAGTAGCCGCAGCAACCTGGCCTTCATAATCGTCTTTCCCAAAAATACCCGCAAAAAAATTAAAAACGTTCTGGCTCAACTGTTTCGGGTCAATCGGCAGTTTTTTAATGTAAGTTGGAACCAGATCCGGAATCCAGTCGGTCGCTCCGACCGGAATATCACCCGAGATAAAATCAGTCTGTGTATTTCCTAAGTCCAGAGGAGGATATTGTTTGTTATCCTGATAATAAAGAGCAAGTGCACCGGAAATAGAGTGCAGGTCCTGTTTCCTTTCGGTATCTCTCCCTTTTTGCCTTGCGTTGTTAAAAACGAAAGTTGTTCCGCCAAGCAAAACACCGATTATCGTAATAACTACCAAAAGCTCAACCAAAGTGAAACCCCGTTTCACTTTGAAGTGATTAGTGATTAGTGCATAGTGATTAGTGAGTTTTTTTGACTTTGCACTTTGCACTTTGCACTTTGCACTAAATTTGTTGGGCATTAATTTCATTGTTCACTGTCAACTGTTCACTGTCAACTGTAAATTGGTATAATTTCGGCGCCGGGGTGTAGTGTATCGGTAACACGCTACGTTCGGGACGTAGAGACACTGGGTTCAATTCCCAGCACCCCGACCAGCGTAGGCATTTGACATAGCATCCGCCTCGTTTTAATCTTAAGGTATAACTATAAACTCTAAACTCAAAACAAATTAGTTTCTGGTTTCCTGTTTCAAGTTTCTGGTTTCTAGTTTCAAGTTCGAATTATGGAGAAGAAAAAAGCTCAGACCAACCAAAGCTTTAGCGACTTTTTAAAAGACCCTACGGTATCTCTCCTCATACTCGTCTTTGGCCTTATCACTCTCTTTTTTGCCATCCAGGAATTCACAAGTGCCATGGCATACTGAAATGAAAGGGTACCACGGGAATAAAGAGTACCACATGTAGCACGGGCTCTAAAAAAAATAAACTCGTGATACTCGTGATAACCTACCCACTCGTGATACACTTAAATCATGGGTACCATTACTGAAAAACTCTATACCCCGGTTCTTCAACTCTCGATAGTGGCTTTAACCGGAGCCCTCGTCTGGTTTGCATTCATCTACTATCCAAAGGTGATCAACAACTACAAAACAGGAAATATTCCCAAACAGGCCTTCGTAAAACCCGTCTCCGCAACTAGTACCAAATTTCCCATAGAAACAGAAGCGTACAAAATAGTTTATGAAGAGGGGGCAAGCACATACTACGCTTTTGTTGAAGGTAGAAATCTTGACCAGTTTGTAATCAATAAAAACAATGCGGAGCTGGCAATAAAAACTGCCCTCTCTCTGGAAAAAATTTGCAGTCTCAATATAGTCTATGCCTCAACTCAAAGAATAAAAGTCCCCCAGCAGTTTCAAGGCTCCTCCAGTTGCAGTTAAGCTAGCAACTAGCTACTAGTCATTAGCCATCAGCAAAAAGAAGTAGTAAAATTCAACTACTAGAGCGCCTGTAGTTCAATTGGATAGAACGGTCGCGTCCTAAGCGATTGGTTGTGAGTTCGAGCCTCGCCAGGCGCACAAGTGGTGCGAGGGTAGTCACTTCACTACTGTGAAGCACTACTGAAACAACGATTTCAGTAGTTGGCTCAACAATACGCGGATTTGTGAATGCAAATCGCGAAAACATGACGAAGCGAACCCGAATTAACAAACGAACTACAAAAATGGTGATGGCGAGCGAAGACCTGAGTAAGACCGAAATCAAAATCTGGGAATTTTGAAAAAAGATTAGGTCGAACGTTTTTTGAATTGCTGGACCGAGCATATCAACTATGGTTATCGATAAAAAAGTACTGATAATTAGAACGATAGGCAACGCAATAATTCTATTTGTAATAACCGGCTTGCTTTTCACCTTTTGGCCGGTTCTTTCTGCTACTTCAAACTTTCTTCTGGATAAAGTTCAGGGCAAAAAATTCCAGGCAGCAGCGACAACCTCCCAGCCAACTCAAAGCTTTGGCTCCCTGCTCGGGGACAGCCAATCCAATCCGGCCAGTATTCTGGTTCCAAAAGACCCAAATTTCTCTTTAATTGTGGAAAAAATTGGCGCTAACGCGGCTGTAGTGCCAAATGTCGACGCTTCAAACAAAGCTGTCTATACAGAGGCACTGAAAAGGGGCGTAGCTCATGCCCTTGGTACATCCTTCCCGGGCCAGCCGGGAGTGTCTTACATGTTTGCGCACTCGACCGACACACTCTTGAACGTTCCCAGATACAACGCCATCTTTTATCTTCTTTGGGACATGAAACCACAGGATAAAGTCGTAGTTTTCTTCCAGGGCAAAAGATATGATTATGTCGTCACAGAAGTAAAAATAACCGAACCTGAAGATGTAAGCTATTTTACGATGAAAACCGAAGAGCAAATTCTTGTTCTCCAAACCTGTTACCCGCCTGGCACTACCTGGAAACGATTGCTAGTCATCGCCAAACCTGCTTTCAGCGTAGCTGAAAGCAGTATATAGTATCCTAAACTGTCATCCCGCACTTGATGCGGGATCCAGTATCTAAAATGTATTGGATCTATATTCTGGCTAGGAAAAGAAACGGTACTCTATATATTGGCATTACCTCTAACTTGATCAAAAGAGTTTGGGAACACAAAAATGATGTATCTGAGGGTTTCACAAAAAAGTATAAAGTACATACTCTTGTTTATTTCGAAAGCACCTCAGATATTAACTCCGCAATAAAGAGAGAGAAACAGCTTAAGAAATGGCGACGCAAATGGAAACTCAAATTGATTGAAAAAATGAATCCAACTTGGAAAGAACTTTACGAAGAACTATAACTGGATTCCCACTTTTGTGGGAATGACAAAGTACACTTCACAGCATAAAAACCAGAATACCGGCAACAGAAGTAATAGCGGCAATCAGAAGATATTCAAAATAAAGTTTCTTAGTTAAATCCCGCTTCGCGTAGTGATAAACAAGTCCCCAGGCAAGATAGAAAAATACGATCGCGATAATCACCAAAAACTGATCACCGCCTGCAAATCTCCCGCGCAGTATTGCAAGCATGCCAACAGCAACAGCCGCAATTAAAAGTAAATGCGCCACAAGATCAAATTGTCTCTTCATAATTTCATATTAAACCATCGCACGGATTGTGGCAAAAAGATAAATTGACTTGGGCCTCTCAAAACTCCACAATAAAATTAATGCCCGGAATTAAATTGCTAAATTG
>MFAZ01000032.1:0-1318 GCA_001776335.1 Candidatus Curtissbacteria bacterium RIFCSPHIGHO2_01_FULL_41_11
TATTCAATTGTATCAGAAAGTGTGGTTTCAAGTGGAATCTTAGGAACCCAGCCTGTTTTCGACCTGAATTTTGACGAATCACAATAGATCGTTTTTATTTCATGGGAGTGAATTCTGCTTCTGTCCACCTCAATTTTTATTTTTACCCTACCAAGAGACACCATCATTTTTAATATGTCGCTGATTTTGATTGCTTTTCCGGTTCCTAAGTTGTATACGTCGCCAAATGTGCCTTTGTCGAGTGCAAGGATGTAGGCTCTGACCATATCGCGGACATCCGTAAAATCCCGGCTGGTGTCTAAATTACCGACCTTAATAGTTCCTCCGCCCCTTTTTTCACAAACGGCAATTTGATGGGCAAATGAAGAAACTGCAAAAAGCCTGGATTGCCTGGGGCCAATATGGTTAAAGGGTCTAACTCTGACAGTATTTAATTTGTGATTTACAAAATACTGCAAGCCCAATAAATCCTGGGCGACTTTAGAAGCTGCATAAGGGGAGGTGGGTGAGAGGGGTGTGTTTTCGTCTATTGGAAGATCTTTAGGGCTAACTCTCCCATATTCGTCTGCTGAGCCAATTATCAGGATCCTGGCTTTTGATTTTGCAACAAACAATCCTTCCAATAAATTAATTTGCCCGACAATGTTATTTTCTAAAGTCTCCTGAGGATTTTTAAAGCTTTGAGAGGGAGAAGAAAAAGCAGCGAGGTGGAAAACGTAATCCCAAGATTCCCCCTTTGCTTCTTTCTTCAGGCTTTTTGCGTCTAAGATATCCGCGGGAATTAATGTTACTTGGTTTTTTATATGATCTAAATTTTCAGTCGGATGATTGGGATGATAAAAACCGTAAACAGAAATGTTATTTGCAATAAGAGCCTCTGACAGGTGGCTTCCCGCAAAACCTGCAATTCCCGTAACCAATGCTTTTTTCATCTGCCAATACCCACGTAAGTAAAACCTTCTTCTTTTACCAGTTTCGGGTTAAGCAGATTTCGTCCGTCGATGATGATGGGGGTTTTTAAAAGCTTTTTTGCTTTTTTGAGATCGATTTCGCGAAACTCCTGCCATTCAGTTATGATAAGCATGGCGTCTGCACCGTCTATGGCATCATAAACATCTTTTGCAAGTTTAGTATTTTTTAATATCTTTTTTGCATTATTCATTGCCTGGGGGTCGTAGGCTACAACATTTGCTTCAAGATCTGTGAGGTGATTTGCGATTTTTATTGAGGGAGCATCCCTCATATCGTCGGTGTTTGGCTTAAAAGCGAGACCCAAAAGAGCCAGTTTTTTGCCTTTGAGACTGCCATCTTTGCCTGC
>MFAZ01000032.1:1326-5212 GCA_001776335.1 Candidatus Curtissbacteria bacterium RIFCSPHIGHO2_01_FULL_41_11
TTTTTACCTTATTTATAAAATTTTCTATCTGATCACTGTTTATTGCGTCGACAGCCTGAAGAAGTTGGAAATCATAGCTGAAGTGACGTCCTATTGCGATAAAGGCAAGAACATCCTTGGGGAGACAGGAGCCACCATAGCCGACGCCCGGGTACAGAAATGACCGGCCAATTCTTTTATCCAGTCCGACACCGACTAAAACTTTTTCTACATCCGCGCCCATTCTTTCGCTGAGAGTTGCAATTGCGTTGGCAAATGAAACTTTAGTCGCAAGAAATGCATTCGCAGCGTATTTGGTAAGTTGAGCGCTTCTGATATCGGTAATTACGCGCTCACCCGAAATCGGAGCATGCAGTTCCAAGAGAAGTTTTTGGGCTTTTTGGCTGGTTGAGCCGATGACAATTCTATCAGGGTGCATGGTATCTTCTATCGCTGTTCCTTCTTTCAAAAATTCGGGGCAAGAGGCGAATTCGAATTTAGATTTCGCGTATTTTTTGACCGAGGCTTCCAATTGATCTTCAAATCCAATCGGGATTGTACTTTTGATGGTGATTAGGGTGTAGCCTGACTTCAGATTTTTTGCCGTTTCTTCAACCGCTGAAAAAAGATATGTCAGGTCTGCTTCACCTGTTTCTTTTGGAGGAGTACCTACACAAATAAAAACAACCTGGGACTTGGGAACCGATTCTTTATAGCTTGTGGTAAAAAATAGCCTTTTTGCTTTGACGTTTCTGGTTATATATTCTGATAGTGACGGTTCGAAAAACGGGACAGTTCCTTTTTTTAATCCCTCAATTTTTTCGGGGATAATATCCACACAGAAAACTTTATTGCCAAGTTCACTAAAAACGGCTGCTGTCACAAGACCAACATAACCCGCACCTATTATTGTTAGAGTCATCCGGTAATTTTAGAAAAATTTAACATACAAAATCAATTTCTTGACCTGGGAATTTTTTCGATTCCCACTTCCCAGGTTGTAGGATGAATTCCAAGTGAGATTATTTTGCCGGTTTTTAGACCGCCCTTCATAGGTCTTGGTATCGCTCCATCTTTTTTTAGAGCTTCTGAAAGTTTGCCCCGTTCAATTTCTATCGGTTGATTCGTGTAATGCTCGAGAAGCCGTTTTGCAAATTCGTACTGGGTTGTAAGGGTCGGGCTGACTAAATGGAAGATCCCGCGGCTTTCGCCTTCGATTAGAGTCAAAATTGCCGGAGCGATGTCGGGAATATAGGTAGGGGATATGATTTGATCGTCGTACATTGGGTACATCGTACTTTCTTTTTCAAAGTAATGAATGGTTCGCAGTGCCAAGTCTTCTTTGCCTGTATCTACCCCGCTGTAGGGATAAGCAATTCTTAAAATAATGAAGTCGTTTGGATCGAGGGTTTGGGCAATTGCCTTTTCGCCTTCGATTTTTGATATTCCATACCAGGAAATTTTATCAATGTCGGGGCCGGTTGAGTCTTCTTCGCTGTATGGGCCGGAAGAGCCATCGAAAACAAAATCTGTAGAAAAAAAGACAAGTTTTTTGCCGTATTTTTTGCAGGCTCTTGCTATATTTCTTGTGCCTTCGACATTTACTTTCCAACAAGATCCTTTTTTATTGTTTCTTTGTTCTTCTGCTCCCTGAACATTTGTGTAGGCTGCAAACAGAATCACCCAGTTTAAGTTTTGATCGTTTTTTTTAAAAAAGTTATCTACGGATTTGGCGTCTGTTATATCAATTGGATTTTCTCCGCTTAGATCCCCAGAGGTTAACTTTACGTCAGAAAGGCGCTCGAGCTGTTCGGTGGCTTGCGTTGCAATCATGGAAGAGGAACCTATTATGCCGAGTTCTTTTATCATTTTAGACCGAAGTCTTCCCTTACCTTCTGCCAGGAAAGTTCTTTGTTTTCAATCCTTCCTTCATCTTCCCCGCTATAAAGTTGAGTTGGGAAATTGAGAAGATAACCTTCTTTTTTTGAAACAACCATGAAGCCGTGATAGACTTCTTTGGGAATAACTATCATATACATTTCTTCTTCATTTTCCGGGCCCATTGTAAAAAGATTTAGTTTTTTGTAAGTTGCGGAGTTTTGACGAGGATCATAAAGAGCCGTAACAATTTTTCCTTTTGGGCAGATAAAGCGGTCTTCCTGCATCTTATGAACATGCCATTTGTCTTCGTCTCTGGCAACACCTGTTGGGGTGGTTGACATATACTGCATGGCAAAAGGGCGAGTGTTTTGATCAAAAACATCATGCCAGTCCGTTCGCATGGTTTCGACTAACGATCCCGTCGGATCCGAGTGCTGAATGAGTTTGCGGATTATAGTTCCTTCTATTATGTCTTGCTGGTTGTTTAGGTTTAGATATTGGTAATGCATTTGTAAATTTCTAATTTCTAATTATTCTAATTGACCTAATTAAATCCCAATTTAATAATTCCCAATTCATTTTACTTTCTTATAAATAGAATTAAAAATAAGATTCAATTCTTTTGCCTCTTGCCACAAAGCTTTTGAATCTTCTTTTAGTTCCGGCACAGCGACAACCATCATTCTGATAAAGTGCTTTGCTTCCCTTGTTTCTTTCTTACATATTCCAATTTTATGCTTGAAATCAGCTTTACTCTCTGCATCATCAGCTTCGCAATAATTTGCTCCCACACTCGTTCCGCATTTTACGAGTTGAGTGATTAACGGATTATTGATTGGTCCTTTAAAAACTTTATTACAAAATTCAATAACATTTTCTCCAAATTTAGCAGTTCTTTCCTCTAAATCATACTTTTTTCCGTTTTTGTCATTGGACATTAATTAGAAATTAGATCAATTAGGTTAATTAGGTTAATTTTCATCTTTTATCATACTGCTTTTCGTAGTAGTCCTTCTCCTTTTTTTTCAATTTCTGCCACCAGTCTTTGTGCTCCTGGTACCAGTCAACAGTAAGTTGAAGTGCCGAATCAAAATCGTGTTTTGGTTGCCAGCCCAGCTCTTTTTTAATTTTAGTACTGTCTATGGCGTAGCGCCTGTCGTGACCCGGTCTATCTTTAACGTACTGGATGTCACTTTGGGGTTTTCCCAGTATTTTTAAGATTTTTTTGATCACATCTATGTTTGGAATATTCATGTCGATGCCAATGCAATAGGTCTCCCCTACCTTACCACCTGACAAGACGAGGTCGATGGCACTGCAGTGGTCTTCGACGTAAAGCCAGTCGCGGACATAAAGACCATCCCCGTAAACAGGTACTTTCTTGCCTTCCAAAAGATTCGTGATCGCAAGCGGAATTAATTTTTCCGGGAAGTGATACGGACCAAAATTGTTGGAACAGTTTGTGATGGTTATTGGTAAATTATAGGTGTGGTGATAAGCGCGGACGAGATGGTCTGAAGCAGCTTTGGTGGCAGCATAGGGACTTCTTGGATCATACCTTGTACTTTCAGAAAATTTTTCCTTTGAATCAAGATCGAGGGAGCCGAAAACTTCGTCTGTTGAAATGTGATGAAAACGTTTTACTTTTGCGTCCAGTGCAGCACTCAGCAAAACCTGTGTGGCGGATACGTTTGTTTTAATAAAAGGCGCAGGGTCGATAATTGATCTGTCGACGTGTGATTCGGCGGCGAAGTTTACGACAACATCTACATCTTTTAGGGCGGAATTAATCTTTTGAGGATCGCCAATGTCGCCATTTATAAAAGTATAGTTTGGGCTATTTTCAATATCTGTGAGATTGTCCAGATTGCCGGCGTAGGTCAGTTTGTCGTAATTGATTATGCTGTCTTCGGGGTGGTTGAATAGCCAGTAATGTATGAAGTTGGAGCCGATAAAACCTGCACCACCAGTCACCAATATCTTACTCATAATGTTTTTCTAATTTTAAATTTATACATGTTCAACT
>MFAZ01000033.1:0-250 GCA_001776335.1 Candidatus Curtissbacteria bacterium RIFCSPHIGHO2_01_FULL_41_11
CAATCTTATTTCAATATGAGATTGCCACGTCGTTCTGCTTTGCAGAACTCTTCGCAATGACAAAAGAGAGGTTTTCAGCAGGCTCTAGAGTTTTTCCAAAAAAAATTCGAAAAGGGCAAAGTTTAAAGAATTAAAAAGGACAAAGTGTCAGAAGCTTAAGCTTTTTTCCAGCCCGCAATCGCTACGCTCATGCGTTGCTGGCAGGCACTCCTGCGGAACGCCCACCCAAGTCCGGATTGCGACCGTCAGC
>MFAZ01000033.1:282-21066 GCA_001776335.1 Candidatus Curtissbacteria bacterium RIFCSPHIGHO2_01_FULL_41_11
CCTGGTGGAAGTCCGCACCGACAATGCGACCATCGCCGCGGGAACCGAGACGAACCCAAGTTGTAGTCTCATCTAGATATTGACCAGCAAAAAGCTTACTGTCCTGGCCCGCGACAATGTATTGGTTAAGAGAGAGTATTGTTCTGCCATCTTTTTCGATAGCATCCTTGAGTTGATCTTCTTCTGTATCAAGGTATGGTGCTTCAATTGCTGCTTCATAATCAAACCAGCCTGAGGGGCTCTCATCGTTGGTTACTGAATTGCCCTCTTTAACACTATGACTTTGCATTTTTGGAAACATTTCGCCTAATTTGTGTCTGGTTTGCCGTGTCGCGAGTTCTGCTGGCAAAAATCCAACTCTTTTACCGCTTGCTTCGAGATCTGCAAGTTGCTCTTGTGTATAAGGGCATGGTGTAACTTTATAGGTTGCACCAACCAGTTCGCCTCTGGCTTGCCAAATAGCTTGGTGGGTCTGTGCAACTAATTCTGGTGTATGTGGTTGATTTTGATATGCTTCGATTACAGGAGCTAGGGGGTCTACGTCGTGAATCTTCGGTTTTGTTGCAGAGGGTAATCTGTCAACTTTAGGTTTAGGACCTGGATCTTTTACTTTTGCGTCACGTAAAAGACGTTTTGCCTGGGCAATTGCAAATTGTTTTGTCGGATCTTGATTTTCTGGATGCTTTCCTGCGGCATCCAAGCGCTCCATTACCATATTAAATGCGGATTTTACATTTCTATAGGTTTTTTGTCAAATTCAAAGTCACGGGTTGGGTTCCTGCGCTTCGAGAGAGGTGGGGGCAGGGTTTGTGAGCTTGGTTGAAAAAGAAATGATTCTTTTGCCTAAATTGTAAAAAATAACAACTTCGGGAACTTTCAGAACCCAAGACAGAGAGATATAAACTGTCAAACCTACAACTGTCGCCACACCTGTTAGTAGAATAAGTCCGATTGTTTTGGTTGTATCAAAAACAAGCTGATCTAGAAATTTCATGGGAATATAGAGCGATATGGCGGTAAGAATACCAATAAAAAGCATTTTTAAGACCGGTCCCATGAGTTCTATTTTATTGAAGGAAACTTTCCTATCTAAAAAGATGAGCATTAGGGTTGCATTGACTATGTTGCCGATTGCGTAAGCTATAGCCAGATAAACAACTGATAGTTCCATAACAACAATAAAGATAACTGCGAGAATAATATTTAATGTAACCGATATGAGATTAATAACTACCGGTGTTTTGCTGTCTCTTATAGTATGAAATCCCCGAAGAATAAGCAGGCTTATTGCTTGAGCCGCAATTCCAATTGAAAAAGCAATTAATGTTCTTCCGGTTAATACTGTAATATCCCACGGAAATTCAAGAGCTCCGAAGGCCAAGCGCACTACGGGAATTCTAAGAATTGCGAGAATAGCAGTAGCCGGAAAAATTAAAAATAAGATCTGATGAAAAGATTGGGTAAATATTTTTTTGAATTGCTCATACCTTTTGGCATTGAACTCGATAGAAAGAGATGGCAGAGCAGCCTGCGCAAGACTTCCTGCAAAAAGAGATATCGGAACCAGCATAAGCACCTGAGCGTAGTTGAAAGCAGTAATTGAGCCGGCTAAGGCATATGAAGCTAAACGGATGTTGATGATATCAGAAATTCGCAAAAGGCCCAGCGATAGTGATCTGGGCCACATTAGAGAAAACATTTCTCTAACATCTTTGTTTTTAAAATCGAAGCTTGGTTTGAATCTGTATCCTAAAGAGAGGGCTAAGGGTAGTTGTATGACAAGATGCAAAAGTGCACCAAGGATCATGCCAAAAGCGGGAGCATATATACCAAGAGCCGGAACTAGGAAAATGATTGAGATTATTATTCCTACGTTATAAAAAATGGAGGCTAACGCAGGAACTAGAAATCTTTGGAACGACTGCAGTATGCCCGTTATAAAAATTGATATTACAAAAAAGGCTTGTGCGAAAATCATAATTCTTAAAAGTTTCGCAATCTGAGACTGAGTTGTTGGATCACGCTCTATGACACCGGGTGCAAGAAGCGGTGCTATAAAGTCTGCAAACACGAAGATGACTAGCAAAAAGACAAGAAATACGACTAAACCTAATGTGATCATCTTGTTGGAAAGTTCCCAGGCTTTATCCAACTTATCGTGTGCAATATACTGTGAGAAAACAGGGATGAAGGCAAGAGCAATTGATCCGAAGATGAATACTTCAAAAATGGCATCAGGTAAGCTTTGGGCAGCTATCAAACTGTCCAAAAGATGAATATCATCACCGAAAGATGAGGCCAGTAGCCTTAGACGAACAAGGCCGAGGATTTTTGAGAGGGCTACAGAAAATGCGATAACAAAGGCTGCGGAAAGGATGTCTTCCTGCTTTTTTTTGAACAGACCGGCTCCATTTTTAAGAAAGTACAGCATAATGAATCAGCCCAAATTATTTTTAAAGTTTGGGGACTTGGATAATTTATGATAGAATTTCATCTTGCGACTTCTAATTGTTCTAAGTAATTTGGAAATTTATAGTTTTTTGGAATTTTTAGAAATTAGTAATTAGTCACTTTGGAATTTTAAAGATATGCCAGTTATAAAACAAGCAATCAAAAAGGTTCGACAGGACAAGCGTAAAAGCGCTATTAACCTCAGGGTTAAAAAGGCATACAAAACAACTGTTTTGGCGTTTCGCAAGAAGCCATCTGCTGACGGTTTAAAGGCAGCATTTAGGGCTTTGGATCTGGCGGCTAAAACAAATGTAATCCATAAGAAGAAGGCAAGTCGACTAAAATCACGTTTAAGTAAATTAATTCAGCCTAAAAAGAATGTCGCACTCAAACAAGTGGCTGCTTAGCTTAATGACAGGTTGACAATCATCATCGAAAAATATTAGTGTAGAGATATGACAAAAAGGCTGCCGAAGGTCATAGGTATTGCCTCAACTGCTCTCACCTACTTGGCTCTCGCCACTAATACTTTTGCTCAGGCAACGGGCTCTGCTTCAAAGGGTGGTACGTCATCCTCTCTTCCGAATGCCGGTTCTACAGAGCTTACTTATCTTCTTTTCGTTGGAGGAGTAGTTCTGTTCGTTTTCGGAACAATTAAATTGGTACTTTCCTACCGCGAAGAATAATTTTCCTTTATAATAATTTGCAATTGACGGAAACTCAATCTTGAACTTTTTCTTCTTCAAGCTTGAAGATTTCGCCCTGTACGTAATCTGCCAAATCTCCCCAGTTGTCGGTTTTCGGATCGAGTACATACTGGCCGTTATAGTTTGTCGGATCTCCAACGTCCAATACACTGGTGTTGCGACCCGCATCAAGTGTTACCCTCCTTATTGTCTGAGGATCAATTTTTTGACCTAGTTTTACCAGAAGAGGGATATCGTCGTCTGCAATATCAGTATCAATGGACCGATTGAAAGTTTTAGCCAGGTTGATTATCGTCGTCGGATTGGTAAGTGTACTTGTGGAAATAACTTTTTGTCTGAAAGCCAGTATTACTTTCTGCTGCCTGGTACTTCTTGCAAAATCAGATCCCTCGTCGTTTGTTCCGTGACGTGATCTTACAAATTTAAGTGCTGTTTTACCGTCCAGGTGAAGCGGTCCCTGTTTGAAAGTGAGGGCTTCATAGCGGCATGTAAATGGGTTCTCCTGGTCGGTTATTTGCGAAAGTATAATAGCTGAGCCTGAAGCAGTTTTAACGACTTCAGTTTGTACTCCGTTTATGTCCTGGGTTTCAATTTTTAGGCCGCAGAGGTCGTCTTCTTTGCCTTCGAGGGGATATTGCGGGTCCACAAAGGGAATTTCAACAGTTGTGTCAAGTCCTCCTACTAAATCAACAGCTTTTTCAAAGCCACTAAAATCAACTCTTACTGCGTAATGAATCGGAATACCAAAGAGAAGGCTGAGTGTTTTTTTAGAAAGCTCCAAACCGCCTTGATCTTTTTCCTGTCCAAAGGCATAGGCTGCGTTTATTTTGGAAGAGATTGACGGAGCCCACAAATCACGCGGTATGGAAACCAGAACAGCATCTTTTGCGCTTTTATCAATTGACGCAAGAATCATTGTATCGGAGAGATTGGGTCCATCATGGCCTTCTCCCCCGATCCCTAAAAGTAAAATGTTCACCCTGCCGTTTGTGCTTTTTAAACCGGTGTCGGTTACCAGTTGAACTATGGTTTTAGGGCCTCTAATTAAAAGATGCCCAATGTTGAAATAATCCAGAACAGTGGCAAAAAGTATGGTGGCTGCAGCTGCCAAAATGATGATTTTTGTGACCGAGGGTTTTTTGTTATCCCCGCTATATCGGCGCATTATTTAATCTGAAACGGCTTCTATAATTCTAATAAAATTTTGTGGGTCCAGGCTGTTGGTCGCTACCAAAATTCCATCAATTAGATCTTTTTCTACAAATGATTTTGCGTTTTGCCCGGAAACGGAACCTCCGTAGATTACAGTATAAGCTCCACGCTTTTTTATCTCCTTGGCCTGCGCTTTGGCATTTTCCGGTGTATCGGGGTTGCCGCTGCCGATTGCAAAAGTCGGTTCATAGGCTACTATTTCGACACCTTCTGCAATAGGTGTGCTTTGATCCTGAACACAAAAAATAGGAATGATAGTTGCATTTTGTGCATTCAATACTTTTTGGGAGAGGATTTCGTCTGATTCTGCAAAGTTTTGTCTTCTTTCGGAATGTCCGATAATTGCAAATTGACAAAGATCTTTTATCTGGCTGGCTGCAACTTCCCCTGTGTAGGCTCCCTGTTCAAATCTTGAGACGTCTTGGCTGGCTAATTTAATTTTGAAACCATTGGCTTTTATTTTTTGTGAAGCCGCGGAGAGAAAGGGGAAAGCGGGACTAAGAACTAATGTTCCCGGAAAATCTTCGGCATAATGTGCAACGACATCAAGCCAGGTGGAGATTTCGTCCCAAGTTTTGTTTGCTTTGAGATTGGCAATAACAAGCGGTGTATTTTCATTCATGTTTCGTGATCGCCTTGAGAAGATTTTCTTTAGAAGTTGCGCCTATTATTCTTTCAACTTCTTTGTCGTCTTTTGTGACAATGTAGGTGGGAATAGACATTACTCCGTGTTTGACTGTAAGCTCCTGGTTTTCGTCGACATTTATTTTTTCGATTTCAACCTTGCCTGAAAGCTCTTTTTCAATCTCTTCCAGAATCGGCTCCATAAATTTGCAGGGACCGCACCATTCTGCCCAGAAGTCCAAAAGTTTAACCATAGGTGTCGTAATATTATACAGCTACTCTAATTAAATCACGATGGTTAATTTACTTAAAGATCTTGACATCAGGCAAAAAGCTGCGGTGATTGCGACCGAGGGGCCGGTTTTGATACTTGCCGGGGCTGGAAGCGGAAAAACACGGGTTTTGACTTATAAGGTTGCATATCTGATTTCTCGTGGAATTAAACCTGAAAATATTCTGGCTGTTACTTTTACTAATAAAGCGGCGAATGAGATGAAGGAGAGGATTATGAAGTTGACAGTTAACAGTTCACAGTTAACAGATAGAACAAACGCAAAAAACAGTGAACCGTCTACCGTAAACCGTCAACTACCTTATGTCGGTACGTTTCATGCTTTTTGCGCGAAACTTCTAAGGATGGATGGCAAATTTATCGGAATTCCGAGCGGATATTTGATTTATGACGATGACGACAGTTTGAGTTTGGTAAAGCGAATAATGAAGGACGAGGATATTTCTATTAAAAGTTTCCGTCCAAGTTCGATGTTGAATGCAATTTCATCTGCAAAAAGCGAACTTGTGACTCCAGCTGATTACGCACAATTTGCAAGAGGTTATTTTTCGGAGACAGTTTCTCGAATATATACGGTTTACCAAAAACAGTTACATGAAGCGAATGCTTGTGACTTTGATGATCTTTTAATGCGCACTGTGGAACTTTTCAACAGTGAGCCGAGGATTTTGGAAAAATGGGCGGGGAGGTTTGAATATGTTTTGGTAGACGAGTATCAGGATGTAAATACCGCCCAATATACTTTGACAAAAATGCTATCGAGCTCTTTTGGAAATTTGACGGTGGTCGGCGATGCCAGTCAAGCGATTTATAGCTTCAGAGGTGCGGACTTTCGAAACATATTAAATTTCGAACGGGATTTTCCAAAAGCCAAAATTTTTAATTTGGAGCGCAATTACCGAAGTACCGGCAATATTCTTTCTGCGGCAAATAAAATTATTTCACATAATAGCTCGCACCCGGTTTTAAAACTTTGGACAAGAAATTTGCAGGGAGAAAAGATAACAATTTACAATGCTGAAAATGAGATTGATGAAGCTAATTTTATTGTAGATAGAATTTTATCTTCACAAAAATCCTTGTCTGCTTTTTCAGTTTTATACAGGACAAACGCCCAATCGCGAACAGTTGAGGAAGCCTTTTTGCATGTAAATGTGCCCTACCGTCTTTATGGCGGGGTTAGTTTTTATGCCAGAAAAGAAATCCGTGACGTGATGGCTTATTTGAGGGTCATTGCCAACCCCAAAGACAGAGTTGCAAGAAACAGGATTGAAAAACTTGGAAAAGGCAGGCTTAAAAAGTTTGACGATATGGTGGAAAGGCTTGGTGGAAAAGAACTTAAACCACTCAAGCTTATTGATAAAGTGCTTGAGGCAACAGATTATTTACTGATGATTGATGACGGTACGGAACAGGGGTTGATGAGAGTAGAGAATGTTAAGGAATTAAAATCCGTAGCCGCGGATTTTGAAAATCTGGTGACATTTTTGGAATCTGTTTCTTTGATGGAGGGAAAAGTGACACCGGAGAAGTCTTATGAAAAAGGCCGGGCAGAGTCGGTCACTTTAATGACTTTGCATGCGGCAAAGGGGCTCGAATTTGATAATGTATTTATGATCGGGATGGAGGAGGGATTGTTTCCTCACTCACGATCGATGCTTGATCACGAGCAGATCGAAGAGGAAAGACGGCTGGCATATGTCGGGATGACGAGGGCCAAGCAAAAACTGTACCTAACTTACGCTTCTAATCGTCTTTACATTGGCGTGCAAAGCATGAATTTGGTTTCGAGATTTGTTATTGATATTCCGGAAGAGTTAGTTACTGCTGTCTAAGGTCAAATGCCATTGTGAAATATATTCTTCAAGACCTTCAACAGTTTCTGTCCACTTTTCAATCCGTTGCCGGTCATTAAACTTGTTCAACCAATAAGCCACATGTATTGTGACAGCCAATTGTGGACGCTTACGCATTGTCGCATCGTCTGTGGTTTCTGCAAGCCACATCGAACATTCTGACATGAATTTTGCTATTTCTTCTGTCTCTTCTAGAACAAGCGGTGCGGCACGGGTAAGTTGAACACCGGGGTGTGCCGTATGGACTTTTGCCATTGTTGGATATTGTGCTAATTGGTCTATTGAATCTTTTTTCTCAGGCATGAAGTCCTATTATACGTCGAATTTAACACAGTTTTACCAGTAAACAGAATTTCTCTGTTAAAATAGCTTTTGTGATCTTCAAAACTATTCCCAAGCAGGTTGTAAATTTAGGCTTGGTCAGTTTTTTTAATGACGTAGCATCTGAGCTTTTGTATCCGGTGATGCCGATTTTTCTGACACAAGTTTTGGGTGCGCCGGTTTATATTGTGGGAATTATTGAAGGAGTGGCAGAAGGATCAGCCTCAATTTTTAAAACTCTTTTTGGATACTGGTCGGATAAACTCGGTAGGCGTAAAATTTTTGTCGTCGGCGGATATTTTTCTTCGGCATGCGCCAAGGTAATTATTGCGTTTGCTTACAGTTGGCCAATTGTATTTCTTGGTAGATTTACTGATCGGTTTGGAAAAGGCGTAAGAACTGGAGCCCGTGATGCGCTGCTTTTGGAGGCTGCATCTGATCATAACAGGGGCCTAATCTTTGGGTTTCACAGATCGATGGATAGCGCGGGGGCAGTTTTGGGGCCTTTAATTGGATTTTTCTTGCTTTATCTTTTTAACGAAAATATTAGGTTGATTCTTTATATCGCAGCTATCCCTTCTCTTTTTGCTTTAATTTTTCTGGTTTTTATCAAAGATTCACAACGGAAACTGAAAGAGGCAAAATTAAAATTAAGTCTTTCCTTGAAAGGTCTTCCTTCCCAATTTAAGTTTTTCCTTCTGGTTATGGCGATTTTTTCGCTTGGCAATAGTTCTGATACTTTTTTAATTCTGAGGGCTAAAGATTTGGGGCTAACGCTTTCGCTAACAATTTTAGCTTATGTGCTTTTTAACATCACATATACTTTGATTTCGACTCCTGCTGGTCATCTCTCTGACAGAATTGGCACTAAGAAAGTTTTTATGGCCGGAATTTTAATTTATGCTGCTGTTTACTTGGCGTTTGCTTTTGTTGGTAACAAAGCTTTAATCTGGCCACTTTTTGCAATTTATGGATTCTATATTGCTTTAACGGACGGTATTTCTAAAGCCCTGGTTGGATCGTTCATCAAATCAGATATTGCAGGGACTGCTTATGGAGTTTTGCAAACAACGATTAGCATTTTTACACTTTTGGCATCTGTAATCGGCGGATTTTTATGGAGCGCAGTTTCGCCTGAGGCGACATTTTTATTTGGAGCTGTTTGCGCAATTTCTGCCTTCTTTTTATTTCTTTTTAAAAAAACTTCCGACGATGTGAATGCCTGATGTTACAATCAAGTTGTGAATTTACTGGCAATTTATAATGAATTTAAGAGCCGGGTTGCTTTTTGGCTGCTTCTGATTTGGATTTTGGCGTTTATCGTTCAATTTAGAACCCTCAATTATCTTCTCTACCCACTTTTTGCTGTCGGACTTATGACGGTACTTGATCTAGGAATTACATGGATTCGCTCAAGGAAACTATACTGGCCTTCTGCATCGTTTGTTACAGGAGCTTTAATCGGGCTGATAATTGATCCCAGGGCGCCTGTTTGGATAATTGCTGTAGCTGTTTCGGCGGCATTTGTTTCAAAACAATTTATTAACAGGGGCATTCGCCAACATATTTTTAATCCGGCGGCATTTGGAATAATGACCGTTTCGGTCGTCTTTGGCATACCGATTGCATGGTGGTCCGTCGCCTGGGGTAAATTGCCGCTGGTGATACTGGTTCCTGCAATGATATGGGTTCTTTGGAGAATGAAGCGCGTATTGCTTCCGGTGGGTTTTATTGCCATCTATTTTTTTTATTATCTGACAATCTTTGATCCAAAAACTGCTTTAATGTCACTTTTGGACGGCTCGCTTCTTTTGTTTGCTCTTGTGATGTTGCCGGAGCCAATTACTTCACCGATCGTTGGCAAATTCAAATATTTTTTTGGAGCGAGTGTGGCTCTGGTTTCAATAGCTATTTCTAAGTTTGGACTTGGGGAAGTGTTTTTGCCGGCACTTTTAATTGCAAATTTAGGAGCGTTTTTAATCAGGCAATCGTCATCGTCTAAATTATGATCGTCCGTGAAGTTTTAGATAAAGAAAAAGCCCTTTACAACAAAACTGTTACTCATATTATTCAATCCTGGGAGTGGGGGGAATTTAGAAAAAAAACAGGACTGGAAGTTTTGAGGCTTGGGCATTTTGAGGGAAGCAAACTGGAGCTTGCTTATCAGATGACTTTTCATCCAGTCCCCTTTTTTAAACAAAGTGTCGGCTATTTTCCGAAGGGACCGATGCCTGATGCGGTGATGATTAAAGCATTAAAAGATGTTGGTGAGAAGAGAAATGTGGCATTTATCAAAATCGAGCCAAATGTAGTAGTCGATCGACAAAAGACTAACGACGAACGACTAACGCATTTGGGACTTGTTCCCTCGAAAAAGTCGCTGTTTACTAAATACAATTTTCTGCTGGATTTAACTAAATCCGAGGAGGGGCTTTTGGCTGCAATGCACCCAAAGACACGTTATAACATTGGCATAGCGCAGAAAAGGGGCGTCGAAGTATATAGTTCGACGGAAGATCACGATTTTAATATTTATTTAAAATTATACTTTGAAACGACTAAGCGTCAGAAGTATTTCGGGCATACCCCCAATTACCACAAGCTTGTCTGGCAAACATTGAAGGCAGCTAAAATGGCCAGGGTGATGATCGCAAAATATCAAGGTAAACCACTTGTCGCCTGGATGCTTTTGAACTTTGGCGATAATTTATATTATCCATATGGCGGTTCTTCTGTTTTTCATCGCGAGGTAATGGCTTCTAATTTATTAGCCTGGGAAGCAATAAGATTGGGAAAGAAAATGGGGCTTAAAACGTTTGACATGTGGGGAGCGCTGGGCCCGGATGCCGACCCCAAAGATCCTTGGTATGGGTTTCATAGATTTAAGGCAGGATATGCACCTGCACATGCAGAATATGTAGGAACATACGATTTGGTACTTAATCCGAAATTTTATAATCTTTTAAATATTGCTGACAAAGCAAGATGGATGTATTTGAAGGCTTTAAGACGGTAGTATTTGCTTACTTATTTATTACAAGTTTCAAACAAAATTCAGAAAACAAGGGTATAGAATGGTTTGGTTATGGGAAGTGATTTGACGCCTGATCAACAGAAATGGGCACGTTTGAACCATTCAGGTCGCAGCGATGAGATGAGTTGGGAGGAAAAGTCTGATTCAGCAGCCGACGCTCAGGCTGAGGCGTTAAAAGATATTTTTAAGGCAGAGCATAAACATGAACAAAATTTTGAGGGTTTGTTGGAAAAATCAGAAAAGCCCCTGATTAGAGTAAGGGCGGTATTCCCCTTTGATTTTTTCCCGGATGAGTTGACCGTAGATGTAAGCAAGGTAAACTTTATTCACAAAGAATTGTTATCCAAAAGAGTTCAAAGCATTTATATAAGAAATATTTCAGATGTAGTCGTAAATACAGGTATTTTTTTTGCAAACTTGGGAATTATTGATTTTGGATTTGCTGGTAATTCTATCAATGTTAACTATTTGAAAAATAACGAGGCATTGAAGGTAAGGAGAATAATACAGGGACTGGTTGTCTGTGCAAGACAAGGAATAGATATAACACAATTTGAAGCGGAGCATTTTAAGTACAAAATTGAGCTTTTGGGCGAGGAGAAGGTAGAGGATTTATCTGGTAGCTTGCCCGTCAAGTGAGGGGCGAGCGCACTAAAACAACTTCACAGGTAGAGTGGTCCATGATGCTTTTTGCCACGGGATTGAGTTGATGACCGTTAAACTTATCTTTGCCGCTTGTTCCAATAACTATTAGGCCTGCGTTTACAACTTTGGCTTCACCCAGAATGGCGTGTGCTATACCTTCGGATCTTGCCGGAAGCATGCAGCCTCCGACGACTACGTGTTGCTTTTCTACAATTTCTCGAGCGTAATCCAGAAGTTTATTGCCTTCAATCGAGTGCCCTGGTATTTGTTTGTTTCTGGGGACTACCGATACATGTACGAGTGCAATTTCACTGTGTCGATAGGAATGAGCCATCTCGCAAGCAATTTTGAGAGCCTCAAGACTCGAAGGATAAAGTCCGGAGTCCGCGCCATTAATGGGAACAAGGATTTTTATTGCGTGCAACTCTTTTTCGTGGTGCAGTGGATTAGGAAAAGCTAGTTTTCTGTCGGCCATTTTTTAACCAAAAAAATCACGGGCAGGCGAATGCATAGATAAAATTGTAGTACTTTTACTGCTATAGTCAAGTTTGATGTTTCAGGTGAGATAGAGAAAGATTCCATTTTCTTCTTTGTGAGGCTTTTTGCCCGGAAATGGATTTGTGTTAACTACTACTCTTGTTTTTTTATTTGAATTTCGAAAAACGTAATTTTCGAACCTCTCCATATTTTTTTGACGACCATAGACAAAGATGACATCGGCAGTTTTGAGATCCGCATTCCATAGGTTTTGCTTGTAAACGCTGATATTTTCAGAAAGGCCTTTCAGCTTGGCGTGGATAAGCGTGATTGCTATTAAAAACGGATTGACTTCGTAGCCTACTGCGATGGCTCCTTTTTGGGCTGCTGCTAAAAGAAGACGGCCGTCACCGGAACCCAGATCTATTGCTGTTTCTCCTTTTTTGATCGCTGCAAGTTTAATTATCGTTTCGATTTTTTTGTGTTCTGTGGCAACGTAGGGAAGTTCCAAAAAAATGTCAAAAGACAACACAAGAAAAATGAGGATGACAAAAAGAAGCAAAAAGACGACTATAAGCAAGAATGGAATTATTAAAAACTGCATTGCTACTAAGCAGCTTTATCGCTTTTTGGTTCCTTCGGTTGTGTTTGGGGCGGACTGTAAACACCTAATGACTCGACACGATCTGCCGCTTTCCCAAGATTTCCAAGGAAGTCTTTTAATTTCTCGACAATGGTTGGAGGTTTCTGTGTTCTAATTTCATCAATTTGGGCTGGTGCTTCCGGTGTCATGTCGGGAGTTTCTTGCGATTGGGGCATTTAAATTATTATTGCCTCTTTATGAAACTTTGGCAAGAGAGAAGGGGCAGATACTGTTGTACGCACAGTACACACAAGCAGGTTCTCGTCCAAAATATTTTGGATTTGCAGCAAAGCTGTTGTTTTTTACGTCTCTTGTAATATTTTCGGCTGTATCCGTAATTAATTTTTCTGCTTTTATAAGATCTTTCATATAGGGTATATATCCTCCTTCTATTCCATTTTCTAAGAAGTGCAAACCTACCCATTGGGGGATTATTTTGTAAGACTTGTAGTAGGAGAGGGCATATATTGCCAGCTGTGTTGAATCTTTTGCCTGGGCATCTGCTCTGTCTTGATCTATGTTCTCTGAGGATTTGTAATCTATAATTCTGATTTTTGACCCTGGCTTAACATCTACTCTGTCGTATCTGCCAACTACCGTAATATCACCAACTGCGAATTTGAAGGGAGTTTCTATCAAACTCGGGACGTCCGGCGATTTTGATTCACGTTTCCAAAATGCTTCTAGCGCAAGCTTCCCCTGCATTTTCCTTTTTTCTTCGTGCTCGACTGTTAAAAATCCTTCACTATCCCAGGCGTTTTCAAACACTTCTAAAAACTGGGGCAGGGTTAAAATATTGCCTCTTTTTTTGTTTTTCCAAAATTCTGCAACTGCCAGATGAAGCGCAGAACCGTAAACTATTGCGTGATGACGAAGAATAGGAACTTTTAAAACGTGAATATAGCGGTATTTATAAGCACAGGTTAGATAATCATCAATTGCACCCTGAGTAAGTTTTAAGACATCCACATCGAAAAGTACTGTCTGTGTATTTCTAGGAGGCGTGGGTGCAAATTTTTCAATTTTTTCTAAAGGAGACAAACGTGCCATTTGAGAGCTCGATTTTGGTTTGTCGATTGCTTCCAAAATAAAGGGGGAGATTTTTTTGGCTCTTGCACCACCAACGTCGCGAGACCATGAGAAGTACAATAAATCTTTTGCTCGAGTCATGCCAACGTAAAAAAGTCTTCTTTCTTCCTGCATATGCCAATCCCCTTCCGGCAGCGTTTCTTTTATGATCTCTTTTGGCGTTTCGATTGGTTCTGAGCGGGCTCTTGTTGGAAAACGGTCTGAAACAAGATTAACTAAAAAAACGACTGCAAATTCCAGACCTTTGGCACCGTGAACTGTCATGATATTGACAGCGTCCAGGTCTGGATCGTATTCAACTGTAGCCGGGTCATCCCCAGCATTTCTTATCGATTCAAGATATTCGATAAACTGAGCAACCGTTTCAGCTTTTGCGATATCTGAAAATTCTTTAATTTTGTCAAAAAATTTTGCGATGTTTTGTATTTTGATCGGGCCGTCTACTCCCCCAAGTCTTTCTAGTTTTTCCAGATAGTTTGTACGCTTTAAAAAGTCGTAAGTTACCTTACCGACATTTTCCTTACGGGAAAGTTCAAGCGCTGCGTCAAGATCTAGCATCATTTTTTCGATGATGACTTTTGCTTCATCTGTAATTTCAACTTCAGATGAATCAATCTTGTTTAAGTTCTTGAGAGTGTGATAGAGCGATCGATTTTTTCTTTTGGAATAAGAGGTGAGTTTTACTGCATCCAAAACTGGTGTGTTGTAGATGCCAGATGTCAGCAAATTATACAAATTAAGACTTTCCTCAAAATTACAAATGGCGTTTAAAAACGAAATTAAAACGCTCACTTCTTCCTGGTGATAAAGTCCAGAGGAACCAACGAATTTGTGAGGAATTCCTTTCATATTTAAAGCTCGCAGAAAATGATCTGCTTGAGAATTGGCGCGAACTAGAATTGCGAAGTCACGGTAAGTGTATTTGGATTTTAGATTCTGGATTTTGGATTTCGGGCTAGATCTCCTTGAGATAAGTTTTTCAATTTCTTCCGCAACGCAGTCAGCTTCTTCAGAAATTGTGTCTGCGAAAATCTCCTGAGGTGGTAATCCTTGTCCTTGGATCGAAGTTAGTTTTTTGTCGATATTATTTTGGACTTCAAGACGATCTGGGTCGTTGTGACGAATAAGTTTGTATGCACTGTCCAAAACTGCTTGGGTGGATCTGTAATTTTGAGTAAGCACCACTTGTTTTGCTCGAGGATAGGTCTTTTTAAATTCCATAATATTGGAAATTGCTGCACCGCGAAATTTGTAAATAGACTGGTCATCGTCTCCTACGACACATACGTTTTTGTGATTATCTGCCAGGAGTTTTACCAATTCGTTTTGAGCATAGTTGGTGTCCTGATATTCGTCGACAAGAATATATTTAAACTTTTGCTGATAATCTTTAAGAATTTTAGGGCGACTGGTGAAAAGGTCGATTGCTTTTGTGACCTGATCACCGAAGTCTAAAACGCCTGCTTCTCCTTTAAATTTTTCGTAAGCTTCGTAAGCATTTGCCAGTTCCAGATATTTTTTTGCTTCGATCCTTCGACCTTGCTCAGGACCTTCGGTTTTCTCTTCTTTTATAGCATTAGTCGTTAGTCTTTTTGCGTATTGCGAGAACTCTTTTGGACTAACATTTTCATCTTTAAGGCGAGAGAAGAACGAGAGGATAGCAGCGATGAATTTGGTTGGATTGGAAAGCGGGCGAAAATAATCCAGCTGAATTCTGAAAAGGTTTTGCTGGAAAAACAGAACCTGCTGAGGACGCGATAAAACCTTAAAATCCGGCGCGAGACCGATATCAAAAGCGCAATCGCGGAGTACTCTATCGCCGAAAGCATGGAAGGTGGAAATCCAAGTATCGATGAATCCATAAGGTACTTGAACGTCCACTCTTTCTTCCATTTCGACGGCGGCTTTATCGGTAAAGGTAAGCGCGAGAATTTCTGAAGGTTTTGCCAGTTTTTTTTCAATAATGTAGGCGATTCTTCGGGCAATGACCGTAGTTTTACCTGTTCCCGCTCCGGCGATTATTAAAAGCGGGCCTTCGGTTGAAGTTACCGTTTCGAGCTGCTGTTTATTTAGACCTTTGAGGATATTGGACATAACGAGCCAGGCCCTTTATCGACATTGCCGAGAGAAGCGCAAGCTCTGCATATTTTAACATGAGCGTATTTGAAGCATAATAATAGTAATGCGGATTTTAACAGGGCTTTTCTTTTTGTTTTTATTTTTGTATTTGCCAAAAGAAATATTCGCGAAGGATTATTATTTTCCTTCAGTTTCGGGTGAGTACACAATCAACAGTGATGGCTCTGTTGATGTAATTGAACATCGGACTTACTCGTTTGACGGTTCTTTTAGTTGGGCTGATATTTCAATTCCTCTTGAAGTTTCGCGAAAAGGTTATTCGTATAGCACAAGTATTTCTAACTTTAAAATTTTTGAGAGCGGAAAGGTTGCGGTTTTGGAGGCTGCCGGAAGAAAAGGAGATAAATTTTACGCTAAGTGGAATTACTCTGCCTTAAACGAACAAAAGACTTTTGATATTTCTTACACTCTTGGCGGTGCATTGGGTGGAGGGGTCGACTTCGACGAATTTTATTGGCAGGTTATCGGCGATGAGTGGATGGTGAGGACAGACAGCGCTGAATTTTTGGTAATTTTTCCAAGCACGATTGCCAGAAATCAAGTTTATGTTTTTGCCCACGGTCCCGAAAACGGAAAGTTTGATTTTGTCGACGACAACAAAGTCAAGTTTAATGTTAGTTCTATAAAATCGAAACAGTTTGTTGAAATTCGCATGCTTTTTCCAAAGGGTTATTTAGGCTCGACTATAACCTCCGATAAAAATTTACAACAAGTACTTGATGAGGAGGAAAAAACTTTAAAACAAACCGAAAGACAAGCTTTTTTGGGCAAGATTTTATTGTACGGCGTCGCTGCACTTACAATAGTTTGGCTCGTTTACTGGATGTGGGCGTGGCTTAAATACGGACGCGAGTATAAGGTGGAATTGCCAAAGTATTTGCATGATCCGCCTTCTGATATGCCGCCTGTGCTTGTGGAAATGCTTCTTAATCAAAACAATCATATTTCGACAAAGTCATATTTGGCCACGATTTTAGACTTTGCAAGAAGGAAGTACATTCAAATCGCTGCAAGACGTGAGCTAACCAGTTTTCTTCTATTCACTAACCAAAAGTGGAGATACGCAATTGTTTTGAAGTCTAAAGATGATAAATTGTTGGAATTTGAAAAAAAATTTCTGCATGAGATAGAAGATTTAAAAAGTACTCTTTCTTCTAAAGAGTTGGTCGGGTTTGGTGTAAGTAGTAGCGACCATGTAATTACTTTTGAAGATTTAAAGGCTCATATGAAAACTTCCGGGTTTTCATCTTTTTGGCAAACTTTTCAAAAGTCAGTTAAAAGGGAAGCAGAAAAAAGAGGATTTTTAGAGCAGGGAAGTTCTTCCAGAAATACACATTTTTGGATAACTTTCGTGATTCTCATTATTTTTAACTCTGTTTTGATCTTTGTCGGTCTTGCGGAGTCTGAATCATTTGCAGTTTTTGTTGGTGTTGGTGTGAATTTGGTAGTCTTTGCGATTTTCTTTCTAAGAGTATTTCTGATTTTGGTAGCGGTTTTGAGGAAAGGGGTAAAGATTCGGGGATTTAGTTTTATGAAAAGATGGACAAAAGTATACGGTGCGGAAGCCAGGAAATGGCAGGCTTTTGAAAATTTTCTGGAGGATATGGGCCATTTCAAAGATAAATTACCGCATCATTTACCATTATGGGAACAATATCTAGTTTACGGTGCATTGTTCGGACTGACTAAGAAAATATTGGAATTGATGCCTCTGGCTTTGGGGGAGCAAGTTCCTACCTGGTATGTAGGGCGCGGGGGAACAAGTTCCAGTTTTTCTGAATTTTCCAGCGGACTGAACAGTTTTTCGACTTCTGTGTCCTCTTCGTTTTCCACCGGTTCCGGAGGAGGTTTCTCCGGCGGAGGAGGCGGAGGTGGTGGCGGAGGTGGTGGCGGAGGAGGCGGAGCAGGCTAACACCTAATGATGCTACTTAAGATTACTTAACGATTGTTTCCTCGGCCAGGGTTATTTTGGGGGATATGGTTTTGCCTATTTTCATTCTGGCTGTTGTTTTGTGTGTCATCTTTTTGTCCTTGCACTTCTCCTTTGGCTTTTTGAGTCTGGTCAATGACTTCCTGGAGCTTTTCTTGGGCCTGCGGATTTTGGGGTTCTGCCTGTTTTAACTTTTCTTCCTGATTTTCGAGAATTTCTCTAAATTGTTCTTGGTTACCTTTTTTAATGGCCTCTTCTTTCGTCTCACTAATAGTCTCGATATACTCTTGGGTTGCTTTTTCTAATTCTTTTTCTGAGTTTTGCGAATCGACAACATCTTGTGTTCTTTTTTTGATTTTGATTTCATAATTACCGGTAACTTTGGCATAAATATCTTGCGATAAAATTTTGACAGGATATAGGACACTTGCCGGTTTAGCGGCTTGAGCAGTGCCAACAACTGCCGAAAGAACTAGAAGTAGCATGAGTGAGGTTGTCAAACTTTTGGTCAGTATCGGGGCGAAGTTGGTATTTTGAAGAGTCAGTTTTGGCTCAAGGCCTGTCCATCCACTATCGGCGGGAGTTTTAATTCTTATATATTCTTTTTTAAGATCTTCTAAATTCATATTGTTTGCAGAATTTCTTTAAGTTTTTTTAAGGCTCTGTGAGTTTTAACTCTTAAGTTACCTTCGCGAATCCCAACTATTTTGGCAACCTCCCTACCTGTCATGTCTTCAAAGTAGTTCAAGATAATGATTTGTCGATCAAGTTCTTCAAGCTGGCTTAAGGCTTTTTGAACTTTGGCTATGTTTTCTCGTTTTTCGACTTTTTCCTCTAAATCTTCTGCGCTTGCAATTTCTTGATGCTTTTGTAATTGCTCCTCTTTATGTTTTCTTGATAAATCGATTATTAAGTTACGGGCGATTTTAAATAGATATGCTTGGAAAGACCCACCCTTTTGCGAAAATAGCGGGAGTTTTGCCCACGCCTTGAGAAAGGTTTCCTGACAGATGTCTTGGGCGATTTCTTCTTGATATGTATTAAATTTGCAGTACCTGAATATTCGCCCGTAAAAGATGCCGTAGATTTGGCCAAAGGCCTCATGATCTCCTTTTTGTGCCCTAGTAATTAGATTGGCTAGATCATCCATAAGGGCACATTTTACTCTTTTGCCCGTCTAAAGTCCCTGCTCTGCCCGGGCAGGGACTGTTTGGCAGATGGACGGGCCTTCTATAGATTAGAACGTAAAAGAAGATGATTTGTAACATTTTGAAAACTTGTTCGTTTAAATATGTGATTATGAAAATATTATTTGCGGCTGTTACACTTCTATTTCTTTTGGTAGTAACCCCAGCTTTAGCTGTCAAGCCTGAGTTTCCGGCGGAATGTGACCCGAATGGGGATTGGAAAAATCATGGTGAGTATGTTTCTTGTGTTGCCCACACTCAACCTGGTGGACAAGTAGTGTCCGAAGCAGCGCAGTCTGATATTGGTAAAAATAACACTATCGAAACATCCCCGTCTCCTGTAGTTTCGCCCAGCCCGGAGGTTTCACCAAGCCCGTCACCTGAGGTAAGTCCATCGCCTGAAGTTTCCCCCACACCTAGTCCGCTAGCCAGCCCGTCACCGGAGGTTTCACCAAGCCCGGAAGTTTCACCTTCGCCATCACCGGAAATTGGCTTAGTTTTACCCGGTTCCGAATTGAATTTCAATGAGAATGCTTTAGAGTCGATAATTGAGAAACTTGAAGAACTTATAGAAAGACTCCAAAATCTGCTGAGTTAGTTTTTACTTTTTATTGACCTTGCTGTTTTTGTCTCTATACTTTGGACAGTAGATATTTTACTTGAAAGTCTAGAGAAGCGGGAATTGACGTCGTCACTTGAAGCAGCGGCGTTTTTGATGTGTTTGGTTAGAAGACTTAATGAAACCCCGAATTTTTCGGTTTCGGCGCCGATTTCGCGAAGAGCCGCCAAAATTTGCCCGGCCTGAGCTTCGATTTTACTGCCTTCGAGCGACATGATGATTGCCCGCAGGTAAGCGTAGAGAGTGTTTGGAGAAACCGGCCTTACCCTTCTGCTGTAAGCGTAATCATCCAGATCCGGGGAATTCGTAAGTATTTCGTAATATACAGGTTCTGAGGGAATGTACATGAGAGCAAAATCTAAAGTTCCTTCTGCGGGAAGAATATATTTTGAGGAAATTGCATCGATATGTTTTTTAACATCTGTGACGAATAATTTTCGGTTAAAATCCCTCTCCTTCTCATCCTGAGATTTTGACATTTTCCTAAAGTTTTCCATTGGAAATTTGGCATCTATGGGAATTATTCCCTTTTCAAGCTGCAGTGCGGCATCAACAATTACACCTGATTTAAAAGCATATTGAAGATGGAAGTGTTGTTTGGGAAGAGCCTGACCCAATAAATCTTTTAGCCCGGCCTCCCCTATTTGACCCCGCAGTTTTGGAGATCTTAGAAACTCCTGGAGTTCGCGCATTCCGCGTCCTAACTCTGTCATTTCGCCAACTGACTTTGAGACACTGGAGATAGCCACGGCTGCCCTGTCTAACCTGTCGTTTATCGCTTTTTGTTGGGAAGCCATTGTGCTGACGTTTTTATCCATTGAACCGCGCATATCGGAGATTAACTGGGTGAGAAGTTTTGTCGTTTCGTTTTCGGATTTATTTTCTGTAAGCTTTTTGATTTGGAAGTATAGAAGGAAGAAGGCGACTACAACCAGGGCGCCAATAATTAACAATGTCGACTGCGAATCCATTTGGTAGATTCTACCAAATATGCAAATTGTAAGATTGCTGTATTGCTATTTTGTTGAGGATAAAAATTAACAATATAACAATTTAATAATGAAACAATTAAAATTGTCTTATGCATCGCTTTTTGCCCCTTGTATTTTTGGTATCTGTAGCATCAGTTTTTGGAATTGCTTGGATTGTGACAAGTGTTGATCCTGATTCTGCAAAATGGTATTTTTTCGGGCTCTTTGACTTGCTGCTGTTTATTGCTGTTTGGGGGTTGGGTGGACTTTTATTATATTTTGCAAGGACAAGACTATATAGGCGCTACAGTGCCAACTGGTATTTTTATACCTCTTATAAAATGGCTTTTTTTGTGGCTGCTTTTTTGGCAATTTCGGCAATTTTGGCAATTCTACAGCTTGTGACCACATTAAATTTAATTTTGACGATTTTGGCTATTGGGCTTTTTGCTTTTTGGAATTATTTGGGGAAGAGATGAGAAGTTAGAAGTTACAAGTTAGAAGTTACAAATTACAAGTTTTAAATTGATTTATAACTTAGAACCTATCACTTCTCACTTAAAATAATAATTCCTTCTCTCCAGCCG
>MFAZ01000034.1:0-123 GCA_001776335.1 Candidatus Curtissbacteria bacterium RIFCSPHIGHO2_01_FULL_41_11
GCCATATTTTTTGAAGGCGGGGGTTGCCGCTTCTTTGAGAGCTACCGCTATTGCTGCTGTTTGATTGTCGTGAGGCCCGCCTTGAAGTCCCGGAATTATTGCCGTGTCGATTTTTTTGGCAAG
>MFAZ01000034.1:135-2623 GCA_001776335.1 Candidatus Curtissbacteria bacterium RIFCSPHIGHO2_01_FULL_41_11
TTTGAGACCTCTTTCCGTTACCATTATCATTGCACCTCTTGGTCCCCGCAAAGTTTTGTGAGTTGTTGTTGTTATGATGTGTGCAAACGGAGCCGGAGTGGGATGAGCATTTGCAACTATCAAACCTGTTATGTGGGAGGTGTCTGCCAAAAGATAAGCTCCGACAGAATCAGCAATTTTTGCAAAGCGCGCAAAATCGATTGTTCTCGGATAAGCGGTGAAACCGCAAACAATAATTTTTGGCTTCTCGCGTTTTGCCTGTTTTTCGATCGCGTCAAAATCCAAAAGTCCGTCCCTTCCTAATTCGTATTGAGTTGATTTAAAAAACTGACCGGTTGCAGATTGTGGTTGCCCATGAGTGAGGTGTCCGCCAAATGCCAGAGAAAGACCCATGATCTTGTCGACGCCCGGTTTGCAAACAGCCAGGTACACGGCGAGATTTGCCGGTGAGCCGGAATGGGGTTGGACGTTGACGTAGGGAACATTGAAAAGTTTTTTGGCGCGGTCAATTGCCAGCTGTTCGACCTCGTCAATAATTTTGTTCCCTTGATAGTATCTTTTTTTTGGATAACCTTCGGAATATTTATTAGTGAGAACGGTACCAAGTGTTTCCATTACAGCGCGCGAAGTGTAGTTTTCGGAAGGGATCATTTCCAGGACTTCTTTTTGGCGTTTTTCTTCCGAGGTGATTAATTTCGCAATTTCTGGGTCAATCTGTGAAAGTTGCATTTAATTTTTTAATTTCTAAATAATTTAGGTCAATTAGGTTAATTAGATCAATTAGAAATTGGTGAGGTTATTGTAATTCCTTTGCCTCGATTTGATCAAGGAGCTCCTGAGCTTCGACATAGTCGGGTTTAAATTTTAGTGCTGTTTCCAGAGTTTTTTTTGCTTCATCTTGCAAATTTAAACCCGACTGAATTTTAGCAAGCGCCAGATAAGACTGAGGGTCGTTTGGTGCCAGATCTGTCAGTTTGTTGCCGACATCCAGAGATTTTTGTATATAACTTTCGTCTACTTGCGAAATTAAAAAGTAGGAATTTGCGACTTTTCTTAAAACCAGCAAATTATTCGGTGCATATTTTTCGGCTTCCCCCGCCTTTGTTTTTGAATCTTCCACAAGGCTTGCTTTTAAACTTTTATTTTCACTTTTTGCAATTTGTTCTGCGGAGCTGAATGCTGCGTCAGCCAGATAAAAAGGGTTTGTTGTCGGAAACAGATCGATAGCGTTATCGAAAGAGCCCTGGTTTCCCGACATTTTGGCTTTTGCCATATAAACATCAGCCGTATAAATTCTTACAACATATGCCAGCGCCACAGAAGTTGCGACTACGAGCAATAATATTGTTGCTAGTTGAGTGCCTTTGTTTAAGAACTTAAGACTGATGTATTTTAAATTTTCTTTTTTGCCAAGAACTGATGCATTTGAAATTAACATCAGCATTAAGACCTGTGTTGCGACAGTTGAAAACCCAAAAAATATTGTTATTTGATATCCGACAAATGATGCGAAAGTTGCTTTTGATATCAGAGAGACCTCCTCGTCCTTTTGCTGTGAAGCTCGCCAAAGAATAAAAAGTGTTGCCGCCAAAAATAATAAGTATGCGGAAAAACCCAAGACACCGGTGTTTGCCAGATAATTCAGGAATTCATTGTGCGCTTTGTTGTAGAAAAAATTCCATTCCGTGGTTTGGTTGTGTTCCGGTGGCCTGACTTTGTAGTAAGAGTATGCGAATGTTTCCGGGCCGGTTCCCAAAAGAGTGTAGTTTTTAAATACATCAATTGCTCCGTGCCAAACAATTAACCTAATTGCTCCAGATTCTGTACCGGGGGTTGATGTTTGTCCTAGTGTTTCTTTTGCTCTTGATGTGAGAGAAGCGCCAAAGACAAGTCCAACTAATATCGAAATTATAAAAAGCGGGATTATTACTTTTTTGAATTTTGCGATATTTTGTTTCCCCAGTATCAAGACAAAAATTACTGATGAGATGATAAAACCTGCGACTCCTGCTCGGGAGTTGGTGAAAATCAGAGCAATCAAAATAATAATGGTCGATGCGAGGAAAAAATTTCTTGCGCTTTGTTTATGTGCTACGAATATTTGGGCTATGGAAATTGGAATTATCAAAACCAAATAAGATGCGAGCCAGTTTGGCTGACCCAAGGTTGAGAAAATTCTGAGAGTCGGATCGAATTCTTTTTGCCAACAAGTGGATGTCAGCTGTCCGGTCAAGATAAAGCAATTCGGATCATAACCAAAGTGTCCGGGAATTCCCCAAAGAGAAACGGCAAGAGCAGAAATTACTGAGGCCTGGAGGACAGTTAATATTTTTTCGCGACTTAGGCTTGCTACGCCTGCCAAAATGGCAAGGTAGGTAAATTGCGAAAGGAGTCCCCCGTTTAAGCGTGAAGGATATCCATAGATCGATGTAAATTTATCTATCGATATAAGGGTTGAAGCAACTTGAGTTAGCAGCAAAAATATGAA
>MFAZ01000034.1:2676-5168 GCA_001776335.1 Candidatus Curtissbacteria bacterium RIFCSPHIGHO2_01_FULL_41_11
TGATGAGAAGCAGCGATGTAATAATTACTGCGGCTGTATAAACAAAAAGCATTTTTGGAACTTCGAACAATTCAGAATTTGCGGTGGAGAAAATAAGTGGCGTTATTGTTGCCAGAGCCAGATAAGTAAACCAAATACCGTTTTGGGCAATATTTAGAACTTTGGGAATCACGAATTTGATGTTACATCTTGAATCAGCAAGTTTTCAACTTTCGTAATTTGCATTTTTCCGTTATACTGCAAGCTGCCTCATGATACCAATTCTCGATCATATATTTGGAAAATTTTCGGAAGATTTGGGAATCGATTTAGGGACTGCAAATACTTTGGTTGCGGTTCGGGGTAAGGGTATTGTTATTCGGGAACCTTCTATTATTATTCGCCACAGGAAGACAAAAAATGTAATTGCAATCGGATCGGAAGCAAAGAAGATGTTAGGCAAAACACCCTTTACGATTGAAGCGGTCAGGCCACTTCGTGACGGCGTGATTGCTGATTTTGATACTACTTTGGCGATGCTTTCATATTTTGTGAGAAAGATTCATGCTCGTCCGGGAAGGTCTTTTTCTATCCCCAGACCAAAGGTAGTAATAGGAATCCCCTCGAATATTTCTGAAGTGGAAAGACGTGCGGTTTTGGATGCGGCACGCGCCAGTGGAGCCAGAATGACTTTTTTGGTTGAGGAGCCAATGGCAGCTGCAATCGGGGCTGATTTGCCGGTGACGGAGCCGCTTGGATCGATGATTGTTGACATAGGCGGAGGAACCTGTGAGATTGCGATAATATCGCTTGGCGGTGTTGTGGTCGGAAAATCTTTAAAAATTGCCGGTGATGCAATGGATGGAGATATTGCAGCTTATATTCGCTCTCGGTATTCGCTTGCAATCGGGGAGCGAACTGCAGAGCAAATTAAAATTGCTCTTGGTAGTGCATATCCCCAAAAGGTTGAGAAAGAAATGGTTGTGAGGGGCCGGGATCTGGAAAAAGGTCTACCAAGAACTATTCGGGTTTCTTCTGTTGCGGTTCGGGAAGCACTAGCTTCTTCAGTAAGTGCGATTGTCAATGCGATTCGAGATGTTATTGAAGACGCCCCGCCTGAGCTTTCCAGTGATATTGCGGAGCGGGGAATCGTAATGTGTGGTGGTGGTTCAATGCTGTCGGGTTTTAGTAAGCTCGTTTCAAAAGAAACCAAAATGCCTGTAATTTTAGCTGCCGACCCTCTTTCATGTGTAGTTATCGGAGCTACCCGAATTTTGGATAGCAGTGACCTTTTGAATAAAGTTAAAATTGCGTCCGGGTAAGTTTATGGTACGTAAGAGTCGTGCACCTCGTTTATGGAGCGGTATTTCCGCTCCGGATTTTTCCACTGGCAGACGTATTTTTGGTTCGCGGAGTCTGGCAGCATACGGAGCCGAAATTTTTGACAAAGTTTCTGCAAATAGTATAAGAGTTTTGGAACTTGCGATTTTTTTGACGGCGTTTTTGTTTCTTTCGCGCCTTTTTTATTTGACCGTTGTTGAGGGTAGTGGAAATAGAGTACTTGCCGAAAATAATAGAGTCAGACTTGTTCGGGAAGAGCCATTTCGCGGCAGGATAATGGCAAGTGACGGAACGACTCTTGCTGTTTCCGAGACCAGATATTTTTTGACAAGAGGAGTCGACAGGCAGGAAATTTCGCAAAATCAGGTGCAGGAGTTGGAAAGTGCGGGGCTTGCGGGAGAGGATTTTTCCGGAGAGCTCGGAAAGATTGAGAAGGAGACTGTAAGGGTTTATCCGAGCGGGGAAATTAGTGCACACGTAACGGGATACACGAGTTTGGTTCAGAAGGAAGATCTAGATAGTAATGCAAAACTTTCCGGTCGTGATTTTGTAGGCAGACTTGGGGTGGAGGAAGCATATGATAACTTATTGCGGGGAGAAGCTGCGAGAAAAATTATTGAAGTTGATGCATTGGGGAAAACAGTTTCGATTTTAGGGGCGACTGAAGGCTTGCGCGGTGCCGATATTACACTTTCCATCGACTGGGGTCTTCAGAAAAAATCATTCGAAGTGCTTTCTGCCCAACTTAAAAAATTAAATCTTACGTCTGGTAGCGTAATTATTACAGAGCCTGTGAGCGGCAGGATTCTTACCATGGTTTCACTGCCGTCTTACGACCCTTCGGATGTTGGTCGGGATGTTGCAAATGAAAAAAAGCCCCTTTTTAACAGAGCTATTTCCGGCACTTATCCACCCGGGTCAGTTTTTAAAATCGTTACGGCTTTTGCAGGTCTTGAGAGTGGAGCCGTGAGGCGCGATTTTGAAGTTGAGGATGTGGGTGTTTTTGAACTTGGAGGGTTGAAGTTCGGGAACTGGTACTTTCTTACTTATGGCGGTCGGGACGGAGTGCTTGCGTTTGGCAGGGCTATTGCAAGGTCAAACGATATCTTTTTTTACAGACTGGGTGAAAAAACCGGGGTTTCGGCTCTTCATAACCAGGCAGTTAAACTTGG
>MFAZ01000035.1 GCA_001776335.1 Candidatus Curtissbacteria bacterium RIFCSPHIGHO2_01_FULL_41_11
GGAATCTTTTGGATTATTATTGCTTGCATGTATTTAGTTTTGGCAATCGCAAGTTTAATCACGAGCAGAGAGCATGCAAAAGATTCCGCTCTCAAACATTCATCAATCTTTATGGAGGGGAAGCCATTTATGAAAGCCACATTTGACTATCTAAATAAAAACACTTGGATTAATTTTATTGGCTTCTTGCTCGCGGCAATTGCCGCTTTGCTTACCTTTTTTTGAATAGGTCTCTTTATCCCTAGCCTAAAATTTTAATACTGTCTGTGTTTGCTTTGAAAAAAATAAAAAGTAGCTTTGAACAGTTATACTATAAGTAATGAAAAATGGTTTAACTTCAAGACAAGGATTATTCGTAAAACACATCGTAGCTGGAAATAGTGCCAGAAAGAATCACCTTGATTCTTGTTGAAGAAAAGTTGGGGTTTTAATTCTAAAGTTCGAATCCCGATCTCCTGTACCAAAAAATCAGAAAATTTTGAAGCTAAATTTGAGGCAAAAATGGTGCTGGCGGACATAGACGCAATTCGTAGAAAAGCTCTGCTTAATTCGAGCGGTGCGAGAATCAAGGTTCTGAGCGAAGCTCAGGTTCTTATTCGCAGAAAAGCTTTGCTTATTCGCAGAAAAGCTTTGCTTATTCGGACCTTCTGGATGACGACAAAAGAGCCTTTCTTCATTCCAAATTATAGTTGAAAGAAGATGATTAAAAAAGGTAATATGTAAACGTGAAGTCACTCCTAAAATATTTCATCACTTTATGCCTATTTTTTGTGCTGGCACTGCCTGTTTTGGCTGCAAAGCCTGACAGTCCTGGCAGGGGCGGTGATAAAGAGCCGCCTATCCCAAATTCAGTCTGCCTGGATCCTGGTCATGGTGGCAGTGACAGTGGGGCTGTAAACGGCGATTTATTGGAAAAAGACGTTAATCTTGGGGTTGCTAACAAGCTCTCGGCTCTTCTTACGAATGCAGGTTATACTGTCTTTCAAACCCGCACAGACGACAGAACACTTTCTAATGCCGACAGGTACAACTACTGCAATAGCCAACAGGTGGCTATTTTAGTTTCCATACACCACAACGGCTCAACCGACCCGAATCTGGACTATTCCAGCGCCCTCTATATGAAGAAAACTGACGTTGATTTAGCCCAAACTGTGGCTGATTCAGTATCATCTCCGCTGGGTTTGTCTAATCATGGAATATCCCGTTTTGCCTCTGGAGTGCTATTAAAGGCTGACATGCCAGCCACAATTTCCGAAGGATTCTTTCTTACAAATGATCTTGAAGCGGATTTAATCAATAATTCCAACCGTTTAGATCAAGAAGCGCAGGCGTTACTTACTGCGATTCAAAGCTATTTTGCTACACACTAAGTGTAGCCTTAACCCTCTGTGAAAGATTTTGCGAGTAGTCAAATTGAAGAGGCAAAGAAGAGAACAAAACTAGCCGAGGAAAGAACTAAGCTTGCCAGAATAAGAACTATTCTTGCTACTCTCGGATTGCTCTTGGGTCTAATAGGACTTCTATATTTGATCTTCTCAAGATAACTGGCTCTGGTCATGACGGTGAGTTAATCGAACTGTCGAAGAGTTGTTGATCCTTCGATTGCACTCAGGAATATATTTTCCGAACCACTAATTGGGTGGAAATGATCAAATATCTCTTCTCTATCCTATGCCCTTGAAGCTGCCGTTCTTTTTTGATGTAAAGCGTCCTTGATAAATCTTTCTCTAATTCATAGAATTATGTCAAATCTACTTGACATTTGGAAAATTATTATGGAACATGTAGTTAACAGAGTTTTAGAGTTTCGCAAAGAAATAAATGCAACTCAAGAAGACCTTGCAAAGGCACTGAAGGTGTCCCGCCAAACAATCATTGCAATTGAAAAAGGGAATTACATTCCATCACTTTTGCTTGGCATAAAAATTGCTAGATTTTTTAAAAAAAATGTAGAGGAAGTATTTACATATAAAAATGAAAAGTAAATTTATCGGTGAAATTATTATTTCTTTCCTTCTGATTGGTCTCCTTATCTTTTTTATTAACCCACTTGATCTTCTCATGCCACAGCCCCTACATCCATTTATGGCGCCGTTTTTAGTTGTTCTTTTTATCATCTTTGCAGGTTTTCTCTGGAAGGAGACACCGGGAGATGAAAGAGAACAGATGCATAAATTTATTGCTTCTCGATCTGCTTATTTCGCGACAATAGCCACACTTATCAGTGGTGTTATCTTACAGAGCTTTAAAGGAGAGATTGATCTTTGGATCATTATTGCAATCTGTGTAGGATTACTCGCAAAGATACTCGGACTAATTTATGGACATATTAAACATTAATATAACCCGCCTAAGCATAAATGCTGCGGCGAGGCCAGGAGGGGGGTGAAACATATGAATAAAGGAATAATTGTAGCAGGCTTTGCAGTTTTAGTTCTGGCTGGTGGAGGACTGTTTATTGCAAGTCAGAACCAGCAAGCGGAACAAGTAAAGGAAGGTGAGGCGGTGATGGAAAAAACTGATGACAAGATGCTGAAGTCAAATTCATCACGTTATGTGGAATACTCAAAAGCCGTTTTGGACCAGTCGAAAGATAAGCGCCGGGTGCTTTATTTTTATGCAACATGGTGCCCGGAATGTAAAATCGCAAACGAAGATTTTACTGCCAACCCGGATAAAATACCTGAGGACGTTGTTGTCATACGGACCAACTATAACGACCCAAATACCGATGCTGAAGAAAAGAATCTGGCCAAAAAATACGGTATTACCTACCAACACACATTTGTCCAAATTGACTCACAAGGTAAGGAAGTTACCAAATGGAACGGTGGAGGAACAGATGAGTTAGTTAAAAATATTAAGTAACCTGTGGTGCTCGTTTTTGAATAAATTAAAAACGAGTGTCAGAGTTTAATTAAAAAAATATGATTATCCTAATTGCATTTGCATTCCTGGCAGGAGTAGTTACTATTTTATCTCCTTGTATTTTACCGATACTGCCTATCATTCTTTCTTCTACAATCGGGGATCAAAATACGGGAAGGTTACGCCCTTTTGGTGTCGTTACCGGATTTGTCTTAAGCTTTACGCTCTTTACTCTTTTTCTTTCAACTATTGTCCGTTTGAGTGGTGTCCCGGCAGATACACTCAGACTCGTTTCAGTACTGGTTATTGCAGGATTCGGCGCATCGCTTCTTATTCCCCAGTTTCAGGTACTTCTTGAAAGATTATTTTCAAAGTTAGCAGGACTTATGCCAAACGGACAGAATAGAACCGGTTTTGGGGGAGGACTGCTGATAGGTTTCTCTGTGGGGCTTCTCTGGACTCCTTGTGTTGGTCCAATACTTGCATCTGTCATTTCTCTTGCCATAACTGGCACTGTTACTTTTGACGCATTTCTCATAACGCTTGCCTATTCCCTTGGTACGGCAATCCCAATGTTTTTGATAATGCTTGGTGGCCAAAACGCGCTCAGGCGTGTCCCATGGCTGTTGTCAAATCTCGGCAATATTCAAAAACTGTTTGGTGTTCTCATGATTCTTACGGCCATTGGCATATTTTTTAATGTTGACAGGCGGTTTCAGACATATATTTTAAAAACATTTCCCCAGTATGGTGCAGGACTCACAAAGTTTGAAGACAATGAAATGATCAAAAAACAGCTTAACAAAATGAATGACGCGGAGATAAAAAAAGAAAACATAGGCAAACCAACATCTGACTTTATGCCCAAAGGCCCAACCGCGCCTGAGATTATCCCAGGAGGCGCATGGTTTAATAGCGACCCACTCACGCTTGAGCAGTTAAAAGGTAAGGTGGTTATTATTGATTTCTGGACATATTCTTGTATTAATTGCCAGCGTACTTTTCCCTATTTAATAAAATGGTGGGAAACATATAGTGACAAGGGATTGGTTATTATTGGTGTTCACTCACCTGAGTTTGAATTTGAAAAAAGTGGTAAAAATGTAGGCCTTGCAATTGCCGACTTCCAGCTTCCATATCCAATTGTCCAGGATAATGATTTTGCAACCTGGAGAGCTTACAATAACCGCTACTGGCCTGCTAAATACGTTATTGATAAGGGAGGGTATATTCGTTACACCCATTTTGGCGAGGGGGCTTATGACGAGACTGAAAAAGTAATCCAGGATTTACTCAAAGAAACGGGTGCTAAGGATGTTTCTACAGAAATAAATAATCCGACCTACCAGGTCCAGACAAAAACTCCTGAGATATATTTAGGGTATGGAAGAATTGACAACTTCGCGTCTCCTGAGCAAATTAAACAAGATGCTCCTGGCGCCTATACAGCGCCTGTGAATTTAAGTAGTAATCAGTTTGCATTCGCGGGTAATTGGAATGTCATGGATGAATACTCCAATCCTCAAAAAGGTGCTAAATTAGTTCTCAATTTCGAATCGAAAGAGGTATTTTTAGTAATGAGAACAAAAAGGACTCCTGCGAAAGTTAGAGTCTATCTTGATGACAAGATGCAAAATTTTGGAGAGGATAATAACAATGGCACCGTCACAGTAGATACTGACCGACTGTATAAATTGATCAATTTACCATCGCCTGGTCGGCATCTGCTAAGGCTTGAATTTGATGATAATAACGCAGAACTTTACGCTTTTACCTTTGGATAAGGTACTATATGTAAGAGTATGGGAAAAACTGTTGCTGTTGCCATAATTTTACTTTCCATTATTTTTTTTGGATTTGTTTTAATCTCAAACAAGAATAAAGAGTCTAAGAAACCTTTGCTAGAAAAAAATCCTCAACAAACTTATACAATACAAGATCAAGCTCAACCTGTTGATAAACAAGCTTCTTTTGACATTTTTACCAACGGTACTTTTCGAGTCTTTACAGCCTCGATGTATCATAATCTCTCAGAGGATGTTTATATCCAAGCTGACAATCCAAACCTTGTTCATGTTAAAAAGGCTGGTATCACTTGGAACGATTTTTTCAAAACACTCCCATTTTCCTTGACAAAAGACTGTTTAATTACAGGTTCAAGAGAAACATTCTGCAGCACTCAAACCAAAAAGCTCAAGTTTACGCTAAATGGTGAAAACACTCCGAACGCACTTGATTTAGAGATAAAACAAAATGACAAACTTGTAGTTAGTTATGGGGATTAGTAATTGAGTCTAAAAGCTGCGGGACTAGGATTTAAGAATTGTTTCACAATTCCTTTGTATTTCTACACTACTATTGAAATAGTTTTTTCAATAGTGCTCCGAAAAAGCGAACCTAGGTAAGTTGAATCACCAATCCCAGCAAACAATTTAGGTTATTAGAATAACCAAATCGTTTGCTGGCACTGGTTGACTATGTTGGAACCTATTATCGTGAGAATAAAAATAATCCCTTTGTACCAAAATATGCTCTTACCTCTTTCTTAGTACAAAAGTAAATCAAAAACAGACTTATACCTATTCCAACTACTTTGGCAATCAAAAATGTTTCAGTCACTACACTCGTAAAAATTTGAGAAAAAAGTGCTATTGAACTAACTATTAGTAATAGTGGAATTACCCAAGGTTTTCGCGCTCGTAAACCAATAAAAAAGGATATTGCCAACAAAATCCCCATAACCAATTCAATTGAAAATCTTGCGTTTAAGAAATAATTCCCAATCAATAAAAAGATTTCTGCGATGGCAATTAACAAGTAAAACCACTTCAAAAAATTTACAATAGTTTTTATGTTTTTTTCAGAGAACGTCATATTGAGAGAACAAAAATTACTGCCATATTCAGAGTATATCAAGAAGTTCTAACACCGTACACTATGCATACCACAGCTAGCTGGCACTAGTTGACTATGTTGGAACTTATTTTGCAGCAAATTTGCTTTAGGGCAATGCAAATAATCCTCGAACTCGTTGTAAAATCACATTTTTATTTTTTTCAGTTAGTTCACCAGCGATATTCTTAATAATAGATGCATCGGCTGTAAATAATTTATCTGGTCTGACAAAGCTTACAACCGGTAAAGAGCCTTTGACAAAATCCGAGGATTCAATACGGACTGCTGTTTTACTTGAGTAAGGTTTTGAGGTGATTTGAC
>MFAZ01000036.1:0-1216 GCA_001776335.1 Candidatus Curtissbacteria bacterium RIFCSPHIGHO2_01_FULL_41_11
ACGATCCGACCTTTGACAAAACTATCGAGATTCAGGTCAAAAACATTGCCGGCCTTGGTGCTACCCATGTGGCTTTGGGGACCCCTTATGATGAGAGATTCATTCCGTATTTGTCGCGTTGGGTTGCTGCTGCCAGGAGAAACAATCTAAAAGTCTGGTTTAGGGGTAACTTTTCCGGTTGGGAAGGCTGGTTTGGTTATGAGAAAAATTTAACGCGTGAAGGGCACCTGGAGTTAATGCGCGAGTTTGTCAATAAAAACGGCGGCCTTTTTGAAAACGGCGACCTTTTTACGCCATGCCCGGAATGCGAAAACGGAGGAGCCGGTGACCCGAGGAGAACCGGCGACGTTGAGGGATTTCGGACTTTTCTGATAGAGGAATTTCAGGCGGCCAATGTTGAGTTTAGAAAAATCGGCAAAAATGTCAGAACTGTCGGTTCTGCCAATTATGATGTCGCCAGCCTTATTTATAACGAGCAGACTGCCAATGCCGTTGGCGACCTTATTGTCATTGACCATTACGTCAAATCTCCTCAAGAACTGGCAGAGGACATCCGCTCCTTAAATCAAAAATCGCAGGCAAAGATTCTTCTCGGAGAACTTGGTGTACCGATTCCTGACATTCACGGAAAGCTAACGGAAGAAGAACAAGCCGCATGGATTAAAGAGGCCCTTGAGCTAATTAGCCGTCAGGAAGAGGTTATAGGCATCAACTATTGGGTCTCTCACGGCGGCTCAACCGCTATTTTCAAAAATGACAATAACCCCAAACCCGCAGCAGAAGTCCTCAAAAAAAACTTCTCTCTAGCCGATCTAAACTAGACTCTACCTTATTATATACATTTGCTCTTACTCACCTCTTACCTGTTTTATATTTTCTTATTACTCACTTGCGCTAACATAACCGAAGCTAAAATTATTGACAAAGGAATGGTTGTGATGTATAAATTGCTTTGCGTAATCTGCCCCCTGATTTTATGAACGACGACAACGAGTTTTCAACTCAAACGATCTCGCCAACTTTAATTTCCCAAATTGTGGAAGCTTTAAGAAATAAAGCCTGGGGAAGTATAGAAATATATATAGAGAATCATCAGGTCGTACAAATTACGGAAAGAAAGATTACAAAAATAAGAGGCGCCACTCAGCAAAACAATGTGGGCAAAATGCCCAGAATAAACAGGTTTCAGTTGAAGATACAAAAGTATTAATGTTCA
>MFAZ01000036.1:1226-4412 GCA_001776335.1 Candidatus Curtissbacteria bacterium RIFCSPHIGHO2_01_FULL_41_11
GGGTTTATGTTTAATATTTTTACCAGTAACTGCCTCCGCAGTATTTGCGTCTGAACTTACAATTTCAAAAACCGCCGATTTTTCAAACCCCACCACCAGTTTTTCCTCGGGCGAAACAGTATACGTTAGAATCTCGGCAAATTCCGACGGTTCCAAAAAGCACGATCTAAATCTCAGGGATAACAATTACAATCTGATTTCGACTTATAATTTGGAAAAATTACATGAGCAAAGTGAATATAATTTGCAAAACCAGGGAAATAACCAGTTTCTAGGGTCCCTCACAGCTCCCCAAGACAGCGGGCTTTATTCTCTGGAGGCCAGAATAGAATCAGAAAGCAGCGTCACCTCTTCCGTCAGAACAATCAAAGTAGGAAGCTCGACAAACTCAAATGTAAAAGTTCAAGTAAAAGTAAACACAAGCAACTCTCCTTCTCCCAAAAGCCCGTCGCCTGATGCAAGTCCAGGTCCGACAGACGGGCAGTCAGAGTCGCCGCAACCGGAAACGTCTCCCTCACCCGTGGAAAACACGGACAATAACCAAAAGACTCTCGGCTTATTTGCGAAAGTATTTTCATTTTTCGAACGTATATTTGCAGGAATATTTTGACCAAAGGCCGAATAACTAAAACTATCTTAAATGTTGACAAGCATGAAAATATTAGTATAAAATTCTTTTAAAGTTCTGCCCAACTGGTGTAATCCAGGTGGGTTTTTTTTAAGGCCCGCAAAAATGAACATGCAAGTTATACCAACCAGGTCTATAAATAAAATCAAATTAACTCTCGCCCGCTACAAAATCTATATCGCAATAGCCGTCCTTATATTAATCGCCGCTTTTGGCCTTGTTAAAAGCAAACAGTCAACCAGCGTATCTTCCCAGGGCATCATAAGCAGCCAAGAGGGGTCATCAGTTGCAATTGACAAAGAGTTTGACTTTCCAATTTACAATAAAGGTGCAAAAACTGAAAATAGTCTCAAACTCAAATTAACAACAGTTGAAAAAACAGATAAAATTCTGGTAAACGGTAAACCGGCGACCGCAAAAGACGGCAAAGATTTCCTCGTAATGTATTTGGAAATCACCAACCCGACAAAAGACAAACTCAACGTGCGCCCGGTCGACTTTTTCCGGCTTGTAGATAGTCAGGGCAACCAGTTCGCAGCAGATGTTCACAACGACCCTGTTAAGGCAGAACCTATAGCTATCAAAAAAACCAGAATCGGTTTTGTAGTTGATGAGTCGCTGAATACTTTTAAGTTTCAAGTTGGTGAGATCAACGGCGAAAAGCAGGAATTGGAAATTAATATCTAAATAATCCGCCCTTCTGGCGGAGAACCGACCGCAAACGGAGGTTCGTTCCTTAGTCCATTTGGACTAGGTGACGGACCTCCGTTTTTTAGTCTGCATATGCAGAAAACGGAAAAAATCCTCAATACGAAAGGGGGTGAAAAAATTGAATAAATACATAATTAAACTAGGTACGGCAATCTCATCAGCTGCAATAGTAGCCTCATCTTTTATCAGCCCGGCACTGGCTTTGGACATAGTAGTAAGCGGAAACGGTGGAGACAGCAATGTCGACATTAATTCCTCTTCTAATACTGATGTTAATCAGACAAACGACGCTGACGTCGAAAACAACGTCAACGTTTCGGCAAGTACAGGCGGAAACGAGGCTAACCTAAATACCGGTGGTGATACATCAATAGAAACCGGTAATGCTACAGCTAACGCGACAGTAAACACGACTGCCAATGCAAATTGGGCAGAAGTTTCTGGCTGTTGTCCGGGTGACGTTAATGTCACTGTCAAAGACAACGGTGTCACATCCGACAACGATATTGATATCGATCTTGAAAACAGGGTTGATGTCGATCAGGACAATGATGCGGATGTAGACAACGACGTTGATGTGGAAGCCAAAACTGGTGGAAATGAAGCCAAGCTCAACACAGGCGGTGTAACCAAAATAGAAACTGGTGATGCCGACGCATCCGCTTCAGTTGACAATAACGTTAACTTTAACGGAGCTATAGTTGGTGGACAAGGCGGTGGAAGCAGCACGCTTTCCGTTCTTGTCGAAGGCAATGGTGGAGATTCCAATCTGGATCTCAACATAAGTTCCAATGTCGATGTTGATCAGGACAACGACGCTGACGTTTCAAACGACGTTGATGTCGATGCCAAAACAGGCTGGAACGAAGCCAAGTTAAACACCGGCGGCGAAACTGTCATCAAGACAGGTGACGCAGACGCCAGTGCAGATGTTAGCAACGTTGCTAACTTCAACTGGGCAGATCTGGATGCTTGCGGTTGTCCGATAGGTGAAGACTCATCAGTCACCGTCAAAGATAACGGTGTCACATCCGACAACGATATCGATATTGATTTGCGTGCTCGATTAGACGCCGATCAGGATAACGACTTCGATTGCGGAGACAAACGTCACGGATATCATGATTTTCTCGATATTCTATCGGGAGGATATGATGGTGATGACTGCAACGACGTTGATGTCGAAGCAAAAACAGGTGGTAACGAAGCCAACCTGAACACATCTGGCGACGACCCAATGGTCGAAACCGGTGACGCAAGTTCAAGTGCTGATGTCGAAAATAATGTCAACGCGAACGTACTAAACGGCGCAATGCCAGACCTTGGAGATCTTGAAGATCTTTTTGGCGACTCAGCAGGTTCGTTGTTAGTTATACTTTTGGCTTTAGTTAGCTAAAAAGTATTTCCCAAAATTCTTGGAGGATTTACTCCCAGAAGAGTAATCCGAAGGGGTAAACCTCCAGGAATTAAAGGGCTAAGAGAACTGCCCCAAACTAAATTAACCAATTAACTGAATTAACTAAATTAACCAATTAACTGAATTACTTAATTAACCAAACTAAATGAAACGCAAATTACAAAAATCAATATTCACCTTAATGCTGGCAATATGTCTGGTATTTTCCTCACCTCTTGCAGTCTTGGCTCAGGAAGTGACAGATCCCTCACCCAGCCCCGAAACACAAGCACAAGAGGTGCAACCTTCGTCTTCACCAGAACCTTCGGCATCACCGGAAGTTTCGCCTTCACCAGATCCTTCACCTGATCCTTCACCTGATCCCTCGCCTTCCCCGTCACCCGAACCGACAGAGGCGGAACTTGAATACCAGAAATACGAGCTTGAAAAG
>MFAZ01000036.1:4440-4635 GCA_001776335.1 Candidatus Curtissbacteria bacterium RIFCSPHIGHO2_01_FULL_41_11
AGCGTGATGCGGAAATTCAGCAGGAGTACCAGCAACTGTCAAACAGCTGGCTGGAGGAAATGAGTATTCTGCAGCAGAACACCTCGGGCGGGAACGTCGGAGACACTCAGATTACAACAGGCGATGCGCAAGCAGGCGGGGTAGTCATAACCAATGCAAACCAGACAAGTGTGTCCGCTATTCCAGAATCAGGAT
>MFAZ01000036.1:4924-5066 GCA_001776335.1 Candidatus Curtissbacteria bacterium RIFCSPHIGHO2_01_FULL_41_11
GGACAATCACATAGGCGACATCATTCTTACACTCCCGGATACTTTTTCAACCTCATCGTGCGGAACTTGCCCGACAGGTGATCTGACGGTTCAAAATACCGATAACGGAGTGGGCTCTACCAATGATGCTGAAGCAAACCTC
>MFAZ01000037.1:0-1008 GCA_001776335.1 Candidatus Curtissbacteria bacterium RIFCSPHIGHO2_01_FULL_41_11
CCATATGTATATCCACTATTATTCTTTAACCAGTCGTCTAGAGTTTTTGGAGTCGTATCTTCGCCGTTCGGGCTTTTAGTTGCGCCGTGATATTTAAGAAGCATGGCAGAAGATGTGACCGCGCAACCGCAGCCGGCGATTGTGGTTCCGCAGAAAAAAGGTCCCTGTGAAATTGCATGGTCATATTCCAGTGAGCCCCACGCCGGGTCTTTTTGGGAGAGGTAGGGGAAGGAAGGGGTTTGGATGAAGCCGAAACTTATTATTTTGTCATCACCAGCTTGCAAGGTGAAATCTTGACAGTAATCACTTGTATTGATCCAGCCATTTTCTGGAATGACTGAGGCGGAAAAATCTCCTACAGATAAACCGGTGAGTGTTGCCGAACCTTGAGAATCTGTCCATTGTATAGATGAGGAACCAATACATCCGGATCTATCAAAAACGTTTACTCTCCATTGAGCCAGATTTTGCTCGTTGCTGTCTTGATTATTATTGCTATTCGAGTCCTCGAAAGCATGAATAGTCAATCGGTCACTAGTTGGTTTAAAGATGACACTATCGAGCCATAAACCACCACTACATGGGCCTCTTGAGTAACAAACAGCGGAAAATCCAATTTTAATTTTAGAGATTTCCGAACTTTTAGGCAGTTGTAAATAGCCACCGCCCCACCATAAATTATCTTTTTGTATAAAAGAAGGGAAAGAAGCATTGTATGCCACGTAGTTATTTTTATAAATAATGCAAGCCCAAGTTATTGTGGACAAATTTTGACTTGCAGGATCCAATTTTGCTCTGACTCTAACATAATGCTGTATCGAGGGGTTTTCTATAGGAATTTCGGAGCTTATCCATGATCCTGGAATGGGTTTAAAATCTCCTACACTTCCATTTGGTTGTCCTGGCCAGTCAATATTTTTAATGGCGATAGACCTGTTACCATTCTGTGCGATTCCGTTTTCCCAGACCGTATTAGCATGCGGTGTAACATTTGAATCGTTACAAGAA
>MFAZ01000037.1:1047-5867 GCA_001776335.1 Candidatus Curtissbacteria bacterium RIFCSPHIGHO2_01_FULL_41_11
AATCCTAATGATAGGCTGAGTAGTAACAATAACTTCAATATACACATTCCTGGTTTAGGGTGATGAGGTGAATCTGTAAGTCCCCTTTTTAATTTGCCAGGCTCCTCCTGGTCCAGAAGCGAATTGAGCTGAAGCCAAGCCGGTATCATAACTTAAAATAGCTGAATTTTGCATAGATAGCGAATATGCTGTAAGAGAATTGACTTGAGCCGTTTGTGAAAGTACTGCGCCACCAGTTAGAGCGTAGAACACGGCATTTGCTCCTGATTGACTTATGGTGACTGCCGATGGACTTGTAGACTTTGAGACAACAAGAATGTAACCTTTTGGATTTGCATTTGTAGGATTGAAGGTACCTCCTTGTTCTATAGTCACTGTGCCATCAACGATAAAGTAAGTTCCAAGAGAACCGAAGCTGTTATCTAAGTTAATTTGAGTTCCACCATTTCTAACTATAAGATTTCCCATTACCCAAACTGGGTTTTGAACAGTTACCACTGCTTGGTTTGATATTGTTAAATTTCCATTGATATATTTTTTTGGTCCAATATTTTTAAAGGTGCCGCTTCCGCTTATATCACATTCAGAGGGTGTGCTAGAGCAGTTGATTATGCCACCAGCCTCTGCCTGACTTTCCGCCTCGTTTACTTTGACTTGGATATTAGGTAAGGGCTGAGGGGAGGCACTTGGATATGGTTGTCCACTTATCGTGATTGGGGGCGACTCTATTATACCGACAGCGTAAGCATCACCCTCAATAGATTGTTGAGTACCCGACCCTGCTGTAATATCACCGTTTGAATAAACTGTCGCAGTACCTGCTGAAGAGGTGATAGTGGATGATTGTGACATGTCAACTCCGCCCTCGCCTGTTTGCACTGCATAACGGAAGGCGATCCCTTCTGAGGTTATCTGCACGTCTGTTTTTATTGTTCGTTTTGCACGAGGATTTGTGGAGTTGGGTAAATAGCCTGTGGAGATAACAGTTTTTAGCTGAGGATTTGGTGGATTTTTTTCAGCAATTGAGACTTTAAACGTTCCTGTTGTACCAACAGTAATTTCGTCATCACAGGTTGCATCACATGCGCCGGCGGTTGCATTGAGTTTCCATAGTGTCCGGTCAACTCCTGCTTCGGCAAGGTTTACAGCTTGGTTGCGGATGATGGAATTTGAGCCGAATTGAAGATATCCTGCCACTCGGGAGAAGAGGGAAGTGGTCATGATAAGAATTACGGTGATGAAGATTACCGCGATAACCAGAATTTGGCCTGGTTTGTAGACGGTAGACCCGCTTCGCGAGGCGAGCCGTAGACGGTAGACAGTTTTAGTCTTTTTGTAAACTAATTTCATTTGTTCCTAAGCGTTGCACTTCCGGTTTGAGTCACTGTTTGAGTTTTGCCTGCTGCGGTTCCCGTTGTTGAAACAGATACAGTTACCTTGGCAGCAAGAGAAGGAGTGCCGTTGTCGTATGTGAACTGCAGGCCGTCCGGGGCGAGTGCGGTTGCAAGAATTTGGGTGCTGGCTGGTCTTGTGCTTGATGCATCCGCAACGACTTTTTTCTGAATTCGTGTAGAATCATCGGGATCTGCTTTATAAATTATGTAGTCATAGTTGCCGCTTGGGTCAAAAGGATCGCCGTTTGCATCAAGGGGCCAAAGCTGAAGCACCAAAACTGTTGAGGTGGTTGTTTCTGTGGGCAAACAACAGCTTTCCGCAACTCCCTGACTTTGCCTGGCTTCATTGACTATTTCGTCGACAGCAATTTTATTTTGGCTGTTAATGTCAATTGAAGTGCTTTGGTTGGAAAATAATCTGAAGTTGGTGAAATACAAAGAGGCGACAAGGACAGAAACAAGACCAATAAGGCCGAAACCAATTATGAGTTCAACAAGTGTAAAACCCTTTTTAAAGTCCATATCTGTAAAAAAGCGTTTCCAGTTTTGATTGTTTTGGCGCACCGTTTACTGTCCAATTAACCTGGATGGTGACAAGTTTCATGTCAGCACTCGAGTCATAGTTTTGGATAAATTCCTTCTTTGCTGTAGCTGAGTTAAGTTTCGTAAGGTCGCTATCTGTTATCGGGCAACCATCGGGTGGGTCACAATTAACCAGGGAGTCAAATGGGGTATTTCTTAAATTTTCCATCTCTCGGCTGGCAATTTTGGCTGCAATTCCCTGAAGATTTGAACCGTGGCTTGTTGCGTAGCTGCCCGATGCTATGAGAATAATGGTGACTATTGCCAGGATAATGAAAATTGAAAGTACAACCTCGATCAAAGTGAAACCAGGCCTCACTTTGAAGTGATTAGTGATTAGTGCATAGTGGATAGTCAATCTTGCTGGCTTTGCACTTTGCACTTTGCACTTTGCACTAACTTTGGGCATTACATTTATTGTAGCAACACTTATATTGATTGTCATTTGGGGTCGAGACTTAGCAGGGCCGTTTTTGATAAAATTAACAGGCATCTTGCCGGCGTGCTGAGATTTATGCCCAGATGGTTCAGTGGTAGAACGCGTCCTTGGTAAGGACGAAGTCGCGGGTTCGATTCCCGCTCTGGGCTCAGATGGGTTCGCATTTTTCGCCTTGCGAAAAACTCGCGACGGCAGTTCCCATCGCCGGTTCAGTTAGATACAATATATGCAAGATGCCGACTTAGCTCAGCGGTAGAGCAGCTGTTTTGTAAACAGCAGGCCGTCGGTTCGAATCCGACAGTCGGCTCATCTCGCTCACGCTCGATGTAAACTGTATAGAAGTTTACATGGATAGCGGAGTGCTGCGGTGCCGGAGTGGACAATCGGAATGGTCTGTAAAACCATCGCCCGAAAGGGCTACGAAGGTTCGAATCCTTCCCGCAGCACTCTTTTTTTTGACCTATCTGGTATTATGATTGTTTAAATAATTGATTATGAGTCCAGACAGAGAGCTTCAGCCAACAAAACGGCCTGATCTTGCTGAAGAGAGAGCTGCTTTTGAGGAGTTCATTGTTGGGCAGGACCAGGCGGTTGCTTCGTTTGCCAGACTTGTTGCAAGAATAAGGACCGGGATACGATCCAGTAGGCCGGGGCCGATCGACGTAAAATTTTTGGCCGGACCCTCCGGTGTAGGCAAAACAGCAATGGTTTACCGATTTGCAGAGGTTTTGGCAGAGACTGACCCCGATTTAGACCAGGGGAATCCAAGAGAAAAAGTAATCAGAATAAATTGCGGGGAATATCAAAGCAGCCATGAAATAGCAAAGCTAATCGGAGCGCCTCCCGGATACAGGGATTCGGATAATCCGAATGCTAAAGCGGAAAGTGGCCTAAAACCTGTTTTTTCCCCGGAAAATCTCGATGCAAGCAGAATCTACTTGAGGAATAAAGACGGGAGCGAGGATAGTGTAATCGTAGTTCTTGTTGATGAAGCGGAAAAAGCATCGAAATCCTTTCATCAAATGTTTCTTTCCATCCTGGATGCAGGCCATTTGGTTCTCGGGAACAATACGACAGTATCATTCGGGAATGCAGTTGTCTTTTATACATCTAATCTTGGGAACAAAGCGATCGATGATTTGAGAGATACAATTAAAAACCGATTTAATCCGCAGGATGATTTATCAGTGGTGTTTCTGGAAGCTTTTGATAAAGATGAACTTGTGCAGGGGTCCAAAAGAATAGTCAAAGAAGCATTTATTAAACAGTTTACGCCGGAATTCCGCGGCCGCATCAGAGAGCTTATTGTTTTTAATCTTCTTGAGAAAGAGCAGTTGGGAGAAATTGTGGGAGTTATGGTTCGGGAAGTAGCAGAAGACTTGTATCAATCTTTAGCAATAAATTCCATTATTAACATCTCGGAAGATGCTATTTGCTGGATTATTGAACATGCTTATAATCCAAGCGAGGGAGCAAGACCTTTGGAAAACATGATTGACGTTTGTGTTAAAGAGCAAATTCTTTTGATAGCCTCGGAGGACCCGGACGCTTTCAATAATAAAAGTATTTACGTAGATTTATCTGAAGATGGTGCCGATTTGGAGATTCTCACGGGCGATGAAAATGAAGTACTTGAAGCAGAAAATCGGAAGGCTAATGCTGCTATATTGGATTATCAGGATGTAGACACAATGCAAGACTCTCCAGAAGATTACGGACTCTAATTTTGCCTTGCTTGACCCGCCGAATAATATTTGTATTTTCGCCAGCTATCTCGGCGAGGTCTAGCCTCGTCCAATGAAATTGGACGGACTTGACATCATCTGATACAATTTGCACAGCTCAAATATCTGCCTGGGCTTTTTATATCAGCAAAACACTATAAAAATGGATAATCAACAGCCGTCACCCACTGCAGGCACTCCTATTTACCAGGAATCCCAGGAGAAAAACGCCAAGTGGTTGTGGATTCTTATTATTCTTATTATTGTCGCAGCTCTGGCATTTGCATTTTTCAAAAAAATCGGTCCTTTTGCAAGATTTGGAGGGGAGCAAACGATAGCCACTCCTTCGCCATTTTCTTTTTCTGAAAGTTCACAGTCGCCATCTCCGGAAGCAACTGCAGGGGCAAATCTTAACAAGAGTGAGCCTAAGATAAGAGTTTTGAACGGAACAAGTACATCTGGGTTAGCAGCTTCGACAAAAGAGTTTTTAGAAAGCAAAGGTTACACTGTGGCTTCCATCGGCAATGCAGCTGCGCGGGATTTTGAAAAAACGACTCTTAGCTTCAAGAAGGGTTTCGAAAAATTCCAGGATCTCTTGACTAGTGATCTTTCCTCTAAATACTCCGTAACCACAAGCAACGAAGCTTTGGAAGCTTCTGATTCTGCAGATATAGAAGTGAT
>MFAZ01000038.1 GCA_001776335.1 Candidatus Curtissbacteria bacterium RIFCSPHIGHO2_01_FULL_41_11
ATAGAATCATTAGAATTTCATCCAGGACCCAGCTACTTCCCGGAAGCCCGACAGCATCAAAAGAAACATTCTGCATATCAAGGTGCTTGGAGGCACTCGGAAATCGCTCGATGGTTGGGGAAAGCGATTTCATTTGGAGGTTTATTAAAAGCAGTAGATATTGAGAGCCCTCCCCCAATCCACGAAAATGGCCAACCTCCTGATACTACTTCTACAAAAGACCCAGTCCTTGACTATCCAAAACAAGGATTAGATCAAATCATTAATAGAAACGATAAATTTATACTACAAGCAACCGGAGTTACAACCGATCTTAATCGTCCTTATCAAACTTCGCCAGCTGATATGTCACAAATACAGCAATCGCGGTAATCAAAGCGGCGTACACAAACTTCGAAATTATTCCCGACCCCACGGATAAATATTTATTGATATATTCATTCACAAAAGCCTGAACCGCCTCGTTCCATGCCAAAGCCGCAACCAGTCCAAATCCGGCGGTCGCAAGCGTCACCATTTGTTTCAAAAGCTCCTTTCTTAATTTCTTGTTGTGCATCATTTTATTCTACTTCAGAGTAATTTTAACTCTAGCACTTAGGCCCGCAATCCCGAGCTTGTTCGCCCTGAGCGAAGCCGAAGGGTCGAGGGATGAGGACCGCAACGCTAGAGTATCACTTAAGAGTAATCTTTACTCTAGCACTGTCCACATACGCCGGAAATTCAACTAAATCTGTTTTAGCCTGCACTGTATACACTCTATTCCCTGTTGGTAATAGAAAAGAGGAAGAGCTTCCCAAAACTCCGGCTGCAGAGCTTGTGGAAATCTGGCTTCCAATAACTCCTCCTACATCTTTCTGATAAAGCCTCGCATACATCTTACCGTTACCGCCTTCAACACGGATCGAGCCTTCAAAGATCACCGAGTCAATAGGCGAGTATTTTGTTGTATCGACACTAACCTGAAGCCCGGCAAGATCGACGAAACTGTTGCTTTTAGTAGATCCTGAACCAACCGGGATAAATATTTCCTTTTGGGCAGTTTGAACAATAGTTTGGGTCTGCTTCTCAACAACAGTCTTAGTTTCCACAACTTTAGTCTCGGCAGGCGTAGTTGATGTTGAGAAGGAACTCGCCGATGGCGAAGGAGAATCATCTATATCAGGCGAAGGTGAGCTTACGATATCTGTCTCTACTGGTCTCTGGCTACTGGTCTCTGTCCTACTATTTCTTATCATCCAATAATTAATGAAAACAAGATCGGCAAGTGACAAAGCCAAAATAGCAATACCAATTTTTGTAAGCATCCCGGAAAAGAAAGATTTGTCCACCTTAAACATCTTATCAAATAAGGTTTGGTATTTTAATTTAGAAAGCATTAAACTTAATTTAATGATCACCAAAAATGTGCCCAATCACCAAAGGAGGAAGCTGGAAAAACTACTTAGTCGTGGCGAAGAGCTAATAATGGTTACCACAATTGGCTCCCGTTATTTCTGGATCAACTTCATCTTTTTATTACCATTGGCCTTCCTTATTGTCGGAATTCCAAAATTGGGGAAGCTCGTAAGAATGAGACAATCTTTTACATACGCACTCTCCAACAGGCGTTTTATAATAATTAGAGGTATTTTCTCCAGAAAAATAGTCACGGCTCCGCTTACCGCAATTACCCACGTTACAATCGAACAATCAGTCCTCCAGCGTTATTTATTTAACACCGGCCATTTAGTCATAATTACTGCCGGTTTTGACCAGAGAGAGATAGTTATCGAAAATATCGGTAATCCGGTCCAATTTAAAATAATGATAGAAGAACTTACTGAAAAAATTGAAGAGTCCTGGCAACTGAAAAAAGAAAGAGAAGAATTTAGCCTAAGGCCCCTGAAAACTTAATTGTCCCGTGGCAGATAACTTGCAGGATCAACAGCAATGTCATGATCGTATACCTCGAAATGGACATGAGCACCAGTTGTTCGTCCGGTTAATCCAACAGTACCAATCTCGCTGGATGGAATAACCACGTTGCCCACGCCTACATAAATTTTACCCATGTGTGCGTAGAGTGTCTTAAGTCCGTCTCCGTGGTCAATAATAACTTCGTTTCCACGTCCGTCGGAAGTGTATCCGGCAAATTCTACAATACCGGAACCGACAGGATGAATCGGCGTACCCAAACTTGTGGCAATGTCAATTCCCCTATGGTAGGAGCTGTAACCTTGGGAAAGATAGCCGGAATCAACAGGTCTTTCGAATGAAAAAGGAGAAAGCCTCGGAACTATATTTTGGCTTATTTCAACCTCAGAAACGCTTTGACCGGCAGGTTCTGTCGGAGCAGCTAAAACTGCCTGACCGTTAATTCTAATGTTGGCTTCCTGCGGCTTAATATAGGAAAGAGCTCTGTCAGAAACTATAAAAGCTAAGACAAGTATGGCAATAACCCTAGAAAATACACGTATTCTTGGCCTGATCTTAAGCTGAAAGTGCACATGACCAAGTGCCAGAATTGCAGCTTCTTTAGCTTCCATTTGTGCTAAAAGCTTAAAGCTTTTCCTGGCTCTTTTGATTTTCCCGAAAAGTCTGTTTTTAGACTTTTCAAAAGAAGCTATTTGTTCCTTGTTGATTTTTAGTTTAATCATATTTTTTCCCTTCAGGAAGAACCCTCAGGGTGAAATCCCCACGACAACCCAGATTTAAAAAATTATCTGGTGAAATCTATAGAACCGGAATGATCCTATAGTGGGGAGATTTACAAACGCGTATAATAACAAAAATGAGTTCAAATGTCAAGCCCCATAGTAAATTCACGGTACGTGAATTTACTACGTCAGAGGACCGCATGGCACTGTATATTGTCATGAAGAACCGAAGGTTCTGTGACAAGGCGATCTGCCGATATAGTATTTAGCCTCGATCCAGCCTATGTAGCCTCGAAACCACCCCTAGCCTCAATTCAAGGCTAACTGAGGCCAGGGAAGACACTTGTTTGAGCCTCCACAAGATGGTACCTTAGATTCAATGCCTTTTCCTTCGCCTAATGCTAAACGACCCGCTTCGCTCGCGAAGCGAGGCGAGCTAACGACTAAGGCTAAAAAACTGTTTCTTGTTTCTTGTTTCTTGTTTATTGTTTCTATAGTCCTTTCAGGCTGCAGGCTTTCAGGCTCAAACAGCCTCGCCGCCCTCCAGATCACCTCCACGCCCGAGGCTGCTGTTTTTCTGGACGGCAAGCATATTAGTAAAACTCCCTTCAGATCCGATCAGCTTAAGGAAAAAGAGTATCTGGTTAAAATAAGTACAGGCGAAGCTAGCTACGTAGCTAAAGTTAGCCTCAAATCAGGCACACTTACAGTGATCAACCGCGACCTCAATAACAATTTCATGGCCCAATCAGGCGAAACACTACTCCTCGAATCAGATGCAAAAGGCCTTTTTGTGACTTCCACACCACCTGAGGCTGAGTTGGTCGTAGACGGAAAATATATTGCCAAAACCCCGTATCTCATAGAAGAGATTGATGACGGAGACCATACGGTCGGCCTCAGCAAGGTTGGCTATATAAAACGTGAATTTGCCATCAAAACCTCAGGGGATTACAGGCTCCAAGCCGACGTTTTTCTAGCCTCGGAAGTGGCAAAAGGGATTAGCCCCTCTCCACCTCCGGCCCCAACGCCGCAAAAACTGGAAATAACCAAAATACCCCAAAGCTTCCTTCGTGTGCGCAGAGACCCTTCTACAACAAGCCCGGAAATAGGCAGGGTAAAAACCGGCGACCAACTGGAAATTGTTCAGGAAACCCGAGACTGGGTGCAGGTCAAATTTGAAGACAAGCAAGGCTGGATTCAAACCCAATACACCAAAAAAATTTAACTTCGTAAATCCACTAGCCATCTTGACAAGGAGCAAGCTTGAAAGTATATTCCTTCTGATGTCAGAACGGGACGAAGCATTCTATAAGGATCCTGCCAATCTTAGACAAATCCTCCAAGATTTTGAAATAAATCCCAAATTCGAAGGCCGAACTCTGGTGGATTTAGATTTAAGTCACGTAATAGACTTCAGCAACTTTCTTAATAGAGGCTACGAAACCGCCAATCAGCTTAGGACCCTAGGTGAAGCCAAACGTATTTGGAAAGAAACTTTGGCCGAAGATGAAAATGTGATATATCTTGGTCTTTCCGGCGATATGGTCACAGCCGGCATAGCCCCTGTTGTTTGTTACATGATGGAACATGGCTATATAGACGGAATCGTTTCCCAGGGTGCAAATCTCTTTCATGATACGGCAAGGACTTTTGGTTATCTAAGAAGACAAACATCTCCCCAAAAATACCCCGACACAGAATTATTCCAGGAAGGGGCAGTGCGAATGTACGATACTCTTGAGAAAACTGAACCCCAGATCTTTACTCCTCTTATGATGACCCACATAGCCAGAGAACTTACGGAAGGTGGCCCAAAGGTACTTACAACCAGAGAGTTATACAATCATATTGGACGGTTTTTAATCGAAAAAAAACTTGAAAAATATCCGGGCATTTTAACTACGGCTTACAGAAAAAATGTTCCAATTTGGGTTGCCGGTCCCGAAAGCTCCGTACTTATGATGGATTTGGCGGCGGCTGCAAATAAAGGCGGTTTTCCAATAGAAGTCGGAGTAACTAAAGACTTGATAGAGCAGGCCAGAATACAGGAAGAACTGGAAGGCTTGGGATATAGGACAAACCTTGTAGAAATTGGCGGAGGAGTAGTCAGAAATACATTACAACAAATAGCCACCATGTCATACTTATTAAGAGGCGGATTATGGAACATGGAAGAACCGGAATGGTTCAAAAAACACAGAAACGCAATTTTAATTACCACCGATACAGGCTTGCCATACGGAGGTGCTTCATCGGTACCTATGGTTGAGCACAATCCTCATCATCAATATCCAAATCAAGGCGAAAATCTTTCCTGGGGTAAATTTGATTCCGAAGGCAGAAGGACTACAGTCTACATGGACGCAACAGTTGCCCTGCCGCTTTTGGTGCTAGGCTTAAGAGACGACGAAGAGGTAAGGGCAATTATGGCAAACCGTAAACCACTTAAATTCACAAATCTGGGCGGCGAAAACCTCCAACTTCAAACAAAATAAATTCCCCACTAGGATTTAAGTCGCTCGTAATCCCAAAAGTACTCATCATCCTGAGGCAATATTTCAGCCATTTTGACTATATTTCTACCAAGCAATCTAATATCTTTCTCCATCCAATTTCGCTCACTTTTTTTCGAAAATCTCATATTGTAAAAAATAAAAGAATGAGGAGGAAATAATACACCCATGTGAGAAAAAGGTCCTGCCAAATCAAGTACTGTCTGCCAACCACCACCCTCATTCTCGGTTGCAATAAATCCTGCCACCTTGCCCTCCAAGTCAAAATTATGCTCCTCAAGCACCGTAAGCTCGTCCAAAAAGTTTTTTAAAAGACTGCTCATATTCATCCAATGAACAGGTGTGGCAACAACAAAACCGTTTGCCCCCAAAAGCAAATCAACGACAGACTTTAAATCTTCCGAAACCCTATGCGTATCTCCTTTAAAAAAACTCTTCTCATAATCCACCAGATGGACCAACTGAGTTTTTGCCCCTTCTATTTGTGCTTGATCCAAACATTGCATCAGTAACTTTGAAGTTAATCCGCTTTTTTTAGGAGAGCCGTTAATTCCCAAGATCGAAATTTTTGACATGCCAAAATTATCTCACAACTTCCAACCTTTTGGCTTGCCAAAATACTCGATCTTTTTCCTGCAGCTTTTTTTGAAAAAATTAGCATTAAAATAGCTTCAAATTGAACCTAATATATTGACAATTTTATAAAAAAACTCTTTGATAAACTTACCACTAATTTTTTTGGATGTGGTGACTTGATGAGCGCCCAATTAACCGAACCTTTCGGTCTTCACTTAAC
>MFAZ01000039.1:0-5383 GCA_001776335.1 Candidatus Curtissbacteria bacterium RIFCSPHIGHO2_01_FULL_41_11
AAATTTTTACCGCCAAACATAAAATGAAAATCATCTCGATGAGGTCCGGAAAGAGTTATCCCTGCCGCAATATCCCGCTCCCTATTTCTTAATAGTTTCTCCTCATTGAGCAAACTTTGTTTAAGAACCCATTTCAGCTCTGAAAGCCATTTTTGAGTCTCCCTTGAAACCTTGCTCATAGTGGGTTCAACAAAGTTCAAAAACTCAAAAAATTCTTCACGTTTTTTGGAAACGATTTCCCCATGTTCCAAAAGTCGCATGTCCCAAAAATCCAATTCATGTGGCTTGGCCTGCCGCTCCTGTATTCTCAAAAGAACCCTGTTTCTCCTAACCACTATCTTGTTATAAGAACTTATGGCTCGCCAATAATCACGGTCCAAACTGGAAAGAAGAACATCCAAATGATGACGGCGAAGAGACGGTGAACCCACTACCAATTCCAAATCCAAAGGAGTAAAAATTACAACCGAAAAATAATCGATAAAATCAACAAGTCTCTTTTTTATTGAATCAACAAAATATGCTTTTTTAACGTAGGCTTGCCCTGAGCCTCGAAGGGTCTCGTCAGCAACCTGAAAGTTAATTGTCAAAATACTGGACACTGGCTTGCCCTTCAGAGTGAACCCTCTGGGTGAACCCTGAACCTCGAAGGGATACTGGATAGTGGATACAATTTTTGCTTCAGCCCTTCCAAACTTTACTAAATCAAGATCTGTTTCAACCCTGGCGGATTTAATACCCGACGCAAGACTAATTGCTTCCAGTATATTGCTCTTACCTGCCCCATTCGGGCCGATAATCACAGTCAGATTGCTGTCAAAAATAATTTTGAAGTTAGAAAAGTTTCGGAAGTTTTTTAAATCCAGACTTTTTATGACCACTTCTAAAAATTAGCCTTTTCCCCTGAATAAAAAAGGAATGTAGAAAAAGCAGCTAGTGCCAGTCCAATAAAAATAATTACATTCACGTATCCGAATAATTTTTCCATTTGCGCTCCCAGCGGTGAAGCGACTGATGCAAACAAAGCCCCCAATATTATAGTCGCTGCAAAAACACTTCCCTGAAAATTATGATTAACTCGTTTTTGTAAAACAGTCCTTGAAGCAACCATAGAAACTATAATTCCGAAACCAAGAACAATAAGAAATATCGAAACTAAAAAGATCAGACTTAACCCGTAAATTAGGCCAAACCTAAGAAGAAGGCCCAAAATAACCCCGGATATACCTATAATCCCCAGTCCCTGGGCGACAAAATAACTCTCCCGGATTTCGGGATTATGGACGTAACTTATACCTAAATACACTCCGATTGCAACCATTGGCAAAGCCAGCATAGGACTTTTATTAATAGAAATCCCCACAACATCATCAAAAAATCCTGGTGCAAGAGTAACACCAAAAGCAATGGCCGCCTGTGTCAGGGCAAATATTACAAAAAAGAGTCTTATCGATCTTTGTTTGAAAATATAAATAAAAGCACCAGTCACTTCCCCGATAACCTTCATGCTGGTTGTTTTTTTATCAAGCCTTGGATTAAGAGGAGGTAAAAAATAGGACAGCCAAACCAAAATTAAGGACAAAAACGCGCACACGACCAGGTTCCAGACAGGCCCTGCAAAAAATTGGACTATTGCTGAAACAAAAAAGCCGAAAAGTTGCCCGACAGCTAAAGTGAATAGAAAAATGGAGTTCGTTATAAGAAGGTCCTTGCGCGAAGCCACCTGAGCCGAAATCGCGCTTGCAGTGGGAAGAAAAATGCTATTAACCGCAAAATACAGAAATGAAAGAGCCAAAAGAATATAAACATTCTGGACGGCAATAATCATCATAATCACCAAAATAGAAAGTATAAAATTTGAAACAATAAGTATTTTCCTCCTGTCGAATAAATCGGCAGCTAAACCCGATATTGCTGTTAAAAGAAAGGCCGGCGAAACAAAAGACAAAACCACTCCGGAAACAGCAAAGTTACTGTCTGTTTTTAAAAACGCCGAAACAATAAGAGAAAGCAAGACAAATGCGGTCGTTGCCTGGAATAAGAAGGTAATTATAGAAAGTATTAAAAAATTTCTGTTTTTAAGTACTTTCAAATGTGTTTCGGAAAGTAATCTCATTTAGGGAATTGCTGTTGGCAGGCGGGACAAAAGTGGGCAGATCTCCCGTCCATCTTCTTTCTTGCAATTGGCGTACCGCATCTTGCACAAGGTTTTCCTGTCATGTGATACGCTTTAGCAAAGGTTAAAAACAGTCCGGCTTCTCCGCCGCTATCGACAAAAGAATTGGCACTTGAACCACCTTTTTCTATTGCCAACTTTAGACTTTCCTGCAAGCCTTTATATAAAGCTTTAATTTCCGAATCGGATAAACTCCCGACTGCTCTTGCAGGATGAATTTTTGCTCGCCACAACCCCTCATCCGAGTATATATTTCCGATCCCGGCAACAAATGTCTGATCCATTAAAAGTTTTTTTATTCTCACTTTACCCTTTGACGCAAGTCTTTGGCTGAAATTTTCGAAGGAAATTTCCAGCGCATCCGGACCTAATTTCTCCAAAAAACTTTCAACTTTCAACTTTCCACTTTCCACTATCCTCACCCACCCGAATTTACGGATATCGTTAAAATAAAGATGACTTGTCCCTCGAAGTCCTGAGCGAAGTCGAACGGACGAAGTGGGACCGCCATTGTTAAAAACAAAAGTAACACGCGTAGTTTTGTTTGGAACAGGTAAATTTAAAGGCGGTAGTGGGTGTCCTCCTGCAATTCTCATCTTCTTGTCTTGATAAATGAGCTGCCCAGTGAGCTTTAAGTGTATAAGTATTGTTATATTCTTATCGGTTTCAATTAAGACAACCTTCCCACGCCTGTCTACCTTGGTAACTTTCGCACCCTTCAAATCTTTGACCGAAAACCCGTTCCAAAAAAATTTCTTCGGCCAATCATACTCAATCGATTCCAAGGTCAACCCCTTAATTTTTTTGTTTAAACTATTGGCTATAACAGTTACTTCAGGTAATTCTGGCACTTACAGCTTCACCAGTGTCCCTTTCCTTTTAACCAAATTAAGCATGTACGCAAAAAATATTAAGACTAATACAAAATAAACCACGTTCAAAACAAAAGCGATTAAAAACTCCGAAGAATTAAAGCTTTTGTGTTCAAAAGTATATCTCATGCCCTCAAATACATGTGAAATAGGCAAAAACCATACTGCTTTTTGAACCAAAGGAGGCAAAACGGAAATCGGGTAAAAAACAGCAGCAAAGGGTTGTATCATAAAGGGTAAAATCCACGTCAGTGGCCCCACTGTATTCCCAAACCTCATTACAATCGACACGTTAAATATCCCCAGAACGACTGCAAAAATGACAAGGTTAATCCAAAATGCAGCCAATGAAAAGCCAAAAGAGCTGATAGAAAAACCAAAAAGCAAAGAAGCGACAACCCACATTGCAAAAAAGGAGACAACCACTTTAACAACAGAAACAGCAACTAAACCGGAAATATATTCAAAAAGCGTTATTGGGCTTGCCATTACGTTAATTAAGTTTCTCTCCCAAACATCCCACATAAAATCAATACCAATACCTGTCCCTACCCGTTCAAAAACAACCCAAAGAATCATCCCGCCTACAAGAAACAGCACAAACGACGAAAATTGGTCTTTGAAAGCAACTGCGAAAATCCCCCACAACACTAAGCCCAGAATCGGGAAAAGGAACAGGTCTGATGCCCTTTCCAGCTGGTGTATGGTCAGGTAATAATGGCGCAAAACTATTGCATAAACTCTGCTCAGATTCATTTTTGCTCACTCTCCATGTAAAACTTAAACATCATACTTGTACTTTTCCCTAGAAAGTTTTATAAACACGTCTCTTAAATCCGGTTCCTTTGCTTCCAGTTTTGAATGCTGTCTTGTAAGCTCAAGCGGCGTCCCCTTCGCAATTATTTTCCCATGATTAATAAAAACCACTTCATCGGCAACCTGTTCAATCTCCCACATGTTATGCGATGTATAAAGAATACTCATCCCGATTTCTTTTTGCGTTTTTTTTAGAAGGCTGATTCCCCTGTCTACAACATCCGGATCCATAGAAGCCATCGGCTCATCCAAAAGCAGGAGCTTCGGCTTGTTTAAAAGTGCTTTGCACATACTTACCCTTGCTCTTTGTCCGAAAGATAAATTACGCACGCTCTCATTTTTCAAATCACCAATTTCAAAAAGTTCCAAAAGTTCCATTATCCTGGCTTTCGAGTCAGGAACGCTATAAAGTTTGCAATAAACGTTCAAAGATTCAAAAACCTTCAAATGCCATCCTGCGTTATATTCCGCAGAACAGTAATTGACCTTTTGCATAACCTCACTCCTGTTGCCAAAAAGATCTTTACCAAACATTTTTATTTCTCCGCCGTCAGGCTTCACAACTCCCAAAATGCAATTGATCGTCGATGACTTCCCTGCACCGTTTGGCCCTAAAAATCCTAATATTTGTCCTTCGTAAACTGTGAAGGAAATATTATCAACAGCCGTAAAATTGTCGAATTTTTTAACCAGGTTCTTGACCTCAAGAACCGGTTTGCCCTCCGAAGCTTTCTTGACCTCTGAAGCTTTAGCAAAAGAGGTAGCGGAGGAGGGTTTGCCCGAGTTTTTAGACATAATGGAATCAATTCTAGCCTAACAGTTTATACGAAACAATTAAGAGGATCTTATCGTGTGTAATCCGGTCCAGAGTGTGGATGAGGATATGGCCTTTCTTCTTCAAGTTTATAAGCAGCCTTATTTTCGCGTCTCAACTCGGCGCGTTCCGAATCCGGCAGTAAGTCCCCGCCGCTAGTCCAGGGCAAAGCAGGACCTTCTATATAATCTTTAAGGGAAATTTTGGCAGAATTCTTATCCGCTTTCCCAAAAATCCGCCCAAATCTTTCAATACCACTACCACTCATAATTCCACTTTAGTCCTAAATGAACTCCCTTTTCAACTCGTCAAGACTTTTGGGCCACCTTACTCTTCATAAACTCCAAAATCTCACGCTTAAATCGCTCTTTTGAAAATTTTTGCGCGTGAGCCCGAATAAACTTAGGGTCAAATTGCCCTTTTTTCTCAAGATCCATAAAGTTGTTTATCGCAAGTGTCAGCGACCCGGCAGTCGGCGGATCGAAATATACTCCCGTACATTTTCCTTTCCCTGCAGGCCAGTCGATCACAGTTTCCAACACCCCGCCTTCGGCATTGGCAATCACCGGCTTGCCTGCTGCCATAGCTTCCACCGGCACTAATCCAAAATCCTCTTGACTAGCCGGAAAAATCACCGCTCTGCAATTTTGGTATAGCGCGACCAACTCCTCATCAGGAACTTCCCCAAGAAAGTCTACTGTCGAC
>MFAZ01000039.1:5505-6532 GCA_001776335.1 Candidatus Curtissbacteria bacterium RIFCSPHIGHO2_01_FULL_41_11
AGGAAATAATTTTTGTCTACAGTCGACCGTCTACCGCCTACAGCCTTCCGCACGAAGCGCATGACGTCAACCGGTTTACCCGCCATAGCTTCAGCGAAGGCGGGCGGATAAATTACCTCACTGTCCCTTCTGTAAAACTTCTTTATCCTCCCCTGCACCTCGCGCGAATTGGCAATAAAATAATTTACCGACTGGGCACTTTCAAAGTCCCAAACTCTCATGAAATGGTTAATAATTTCCCCAATCGGCCTAAAAATCGGGTTTTTCTTCCAGTTAATCGGTGTCGGATAACCGTATAAAAACCTTGGCGGAGTATGACAGTAGCAAATATGAACGCCATCTGGTACACGAACTGCTTTTGCCATATATGCGTTGGACGAAGAAATTACCAGATCAAAACGGGAAAGATCAAAACTTTCAAAAAAACTTTTAGAAAATACTCTGTATGGGGAAATTAATTTTCTCCAAAATGGTAGTTTCGCACCCCACGAAGTTATTATGTTCCAACCTTTGAACTTTTCTGCATGCGGTCCAAGCGATTCAGGATCGTAAAAAGCGCAATAAACCGGAGCCTTAGGATATATTTCATGCAAAGCCTCCAAGACCCTCTCCGCCCCACCATACTCTGTAAGAAAATCGTGTACCAATGCTACCTTCATATTTTTTTAAGTCTGTATCCCTGCCAGACTTCATACAGTGGACCTGCAACCATCCCAAATCCAAAAGCAAACAATGGTTCTTCTAGAGGAACCCCAAGTATTAAAACGCCAGAAATATTCGATAATTTATACCAACTATTAATTACTCCCGGAAAAAATTGAAGATAAACAAGAAATAGAAAAAAATAAAGCACACCAAAGCACAAGCCGCTTCCAATAACATCCATAAATAAATCTTTCCTTCGAACCAGAATGAATATCGCAGCGAGAACCAAAACGGCAATCAAAGCATACTGTGAATTAATTCCCAAAAGTTTGAATAGTAAAAAATTTACCACCAGTAATAAGGATGTGCCAACAAGAATCCA
>MFAZ01000039.1:6629-6771 GCA_001776335.1 Candidatus Curtissbacteria bacterium RIFCSPHIGHO2_01_FULL_41_11
TCTATACCAAACTGTGTGCCAAGAAAAGTTTTTGGATTCCAATAGTCTTGCAGAAAGAAAATGTCCAAAAGAGCAAACGGTGCAAAAATTACACTCATGACAATCATTTCTTTTCTGTAAGGTTTATTTAGAAAAAGAAATA
>MFAZ01000040.1:0-11620 GCA_001776335.1 Candidatus Curtissbacteria bacterium RIFCSPHIGHO2_01_FULL_41_11
CTGAATAGCCACTCCAACCATCTGGGTTAGTAAGTAGAGCCATAGAACCCTGCGGCGCAGAAATTAGAAATTCTTCTACATCCTCAACAGATTTTTTAATAGCTCCTCTTCTTTCTTTTTCTGAAACAGCTTCTACCAAGAGTTGGTTCCCATAAAGAGGTGCAACAATTCTTTGCCTGCCGTTTACGATTTGTTTGTCTAGAACGATTGGGAATAAAAGCCCTTCGCAAAGATATTCAGTTTTGAAACCTTGGATATCTTGCTCGATTTTTTGGAAAGCTTGATCAAGTGAGTTCCCACTTTTGATGTCTTTCTCGAACCTGTCGACTTGGAGAGTTACATTGAAACCTGTTTGTGGAAGTAGATACCAATTGCTTTCTTCTGATGTAAAGGAAATATCGGTGAGTGTTCGCTCGGCCATTAAAAAACCTCCTCGTCGCGAGAAGGTTAGAGGTGCTTATTAGGCGCATATCCTGCTCGGGATTCTTAGGACTCATCGCGGTATTCGGACTCCTCGTTTCACTCGGAGTAAACTCTCAACATGGCACGTTGTGGAACATTGTTTCTCGACGCGCGTGTCTTAAATTTATATCGAGCTTGCGAAATACCGTTGCGGCACAGTTCCGGTTTTCCCGCTTTGCCGAGTTCAGCGAGGCGAGGCACCGGATTCCCCGCAATGAGGTCAATTTATAGATTACACTTGGTTTTAGGAAGAATCAAGGGGTTGACTTGACGCAATCGGTGCTAATTCCCAGATGTTCCTGCAGAGCTTTGGGTTTTAAGGAAAAGTCACGACTAAATTCTTTGGCGCAGTCTGTTGAGCCGATGAACCTTTCTTTGATTTCGTTTTGAGTGTTTGATGATACAGCTTTTCCGGGAATGCTTTGGCTCTCACCCAGACAGTTTAAAAATTCGCTGTCCGGCATTTCCGGAAAACACCCTAGTTGCTGCCAGATAGAAAGCAAGCCTTGGCAGTCTAAACTTTGATTGGTCGGATCTGCGAGGCAGGTTTTTTTTTGGTCTAAAAGTTCTTGGGTTTTATTATCTTTTGTAAATTGGATTGAGTTGGGGATAAAAAATTTATAAATGCCCGGCCGGCCCTCTTCCTGGGGTGAGCTTATGCCTCCTTCGCCAAGCGAGTTGTATGTACTGTTATAAATTTCTGTAATGTACGGGATTCTAAGAGTCGGCCAACCCCTAACTTCTACATTGCAGTCAAAAATGCCGTCGCCATCCGGGTCTCTACATGAATCAAAGTCGTCATCTTGTCTGTCTTCAGGCTTATCTGCAGTGGGGCGGATTGTGAACGAGAAAGTCCAATTGTAGGCAAACGTACAAACAACGTTGGGGTTTGCTGTATCGAGCTTATTTGGGTCGGTCTTATTGCTGCAACTTACAGCTTTGTACGCCTGATCTTGTGGGAGAGCGCAGAACGGTGCTGAGCCTTCTTTGGGACTTGTTTTAAGAGATACCAGACAAGAAGGTGTTTGGGCATAGGCAACCTTTATGGGAGCGATTTTTTTGATAGAAATTCGGAGTATATTTTTGACACTTTTTGCAGGGGATGAAAAAAGCTCGCGACAAAATTCTTTGACATTGGCGAAGAATTTTGTGAGAGGCGATGAGCTAATTGTTTCGTGGTTTTGAAACGATTGAGCAGACTGGGGGACAATTGTCTGATTCAGCTGGTCCGCTGTTGTTGTGGTTTTGAAAAACTGTGGCAGGACAAATTCAATATCAGTTGTTGATAGGGGACAGCTTTCACCTTTTTTGATCTTGTCAAATTGCTTTTGTGTGGCCGCAAGGCGAAATTGAATGTGACCTTTATAAAACTCGTCATAGGATGTAGGGATTTTTTCCCAATATTTCCCCCATGTTGCAAGCCAGGCCTCTTTTTCCGAATCCGGAGCGGAGGGATTGGGGAGGTCGGGGTTGCCAAATTCGTTAACTAGATCAAAAATCGTTTTTGGATCACCCTGGCCGTTTATATCCGTATAAGTGTCAGCTGCTTCCGGCAGACTCGGTTTATTGTAAATATAGTCGATGTATTTTATCCGGTAATCGTCGACTATTACTTGCGGAATGGCTTTTTGAATCGGGCCATGGAAACTATTAAAGTCCTGAGAATTTAGGCCGGTAATACTGTCCAGTCTGTGGCTGACTGTGTTGAAATTTCCTTCCAGATAATTGTAATTTGGTGCGGCGAAGAGCGATTGGAGTTTGGAAAAATCGATTGTAAAGGTGCCTGCAACATTTACAGTTTTTATATCGTTTTCGTTCCCCTGCACATTGAATACCTGATCGAAATACGGGTCGCCGTTATCTTTTGTGACATAGTGGTCGGTAAGATTGTCGGTTTCAATGGCGTTTTGGCATGGTTGGGGGTTAGGCGCGTCCACTGCGTGGACAGCGCCGGTGAACAGTGCATAGTGCATAGTGAATAGTGAAAAAATTATCAAAAGTTTAAAGAGAAAGCTGCTAAAGATTAAACTTTGCACTCTCGCCCTGAGCGAAGCCGAAGGGTTGCACTTTGCACTTTGCACTAAATTAAGCCTGGGCAGCAGACTCATAATTTAAGGGTACCACAAGTTGTCAGGGTATTGGGAGATTTACGACGGTCACATCCACTCCGGTAACTTCGGCAATTATTTGCAATATTAACCAGGAGGCGATGACGAGAATAATACCTAAAACTGCGAAAGTGAGAGTAGTTCTTGCACCTCCAGCGGCTTTTGGATCCCCGCCGGATGTTAAAAATTTATAACCTCCGACTATTAGCATGATGAAAAATGCTATGCCTGCTGCGGGGGCCAGAAGGCCGATGATTTTCTGGAGAATGGTGATAACATTGCCAATACAGGCGGGTTCACCGGCATTACCACAGGTTGCCGCATATGCAGGAGTTGCAAAAAATACCAAAGCTATAGGTGCAAGGATCTTAGAAACAAGCATCTTGCTTCTATGGAGCGTCAGTTATCTGTGGGATGTTGACACCTCCAGAGATGATATTGATGCCAAAGAATGTTTCCACCAATTTGATTAAGGCGTATGCAACAAGTACTATGACTAAACCGATTAGGGCTGCTGTAATCATATTTCTTGCAGAGCCTACTGCTTTTTCGTCTCCGCCTGCAGTGATCCAGCGAATGCCACCAATGAGAAGCATGACGAATGCAAGTACGAATGCGACTACAAGGATGAATTGGATTATCGTACGAATTACTGAGACGATGTTATTTATTGGTCTTATGTCTTTTGGAACAAGTTCGCCAGAGGGAACCAATGCAAGAATACCAGTTGGTGAGAGTAATGCAGCCGTATATAGGGCTGCCGGGATAATTAATTTTCGAGCTTTTTTTAACATTACTTCGTTTCACCCCCTTTTATGCCTTCTTATCTGATTTTGTCACAATATTTTTATGGGGACAAGTACTATCATGGATTTAGACTGAATGGTCCGGATAAAAACTGAACTTTGAATACTGTTTCTACTAGTTTTATTATGGCGTATGAGCCGACGACTATGACAAGACCAATGAGTCCCCAGTAGATCCTGCTCCAGGCGGAAGTGACTTTTTTGGGGTCGTCGCCGGCAAAGATAAAGCTATAGCCGGCAAAAATCATCCAAATCAGGCCGACTACAAAGGCAACTGTAATCAGAAGTGAGATGCCAGAGCTTATGAGGCTGGCAACGAAGCCGGACGGATCACCGCCCGTATCGGGAACCGTTCCTGGTTGGGGAGCAATTTTACCCAGTGGATTGGCGGCAAGGAAATTCAACATATAAATTTCTAATTTTTAATTTCTAATTTCTAATTAAATCCCAATGACCAAATCCTAAATTTAGAAATTGGTGCTTAAGCAATTATTTAAATCAATTAGTGCAATTAGGTTAATTAGGTCAATTTTAAGTGATTGCTACATTTGACCCCAAGAATTGCTGGACAATTCTCAGGATAATAAACGCAAGAGCCGTAACTATTAATCCAATAATAGCATAGGTTAAAGTTTGGGTTGCGCTTTGCATTTTCTTCTCGTCACCGGCTGCTGTTATAAACTTTATTCCACCGATTATTATAAAAATCAGCGCCAGGGCGCCTGCAAAACTGGTGAGAATTATTATTATGTTGCTTACTAAATCACCGGTAGTTGCAAACCGGTTAGCAGGAGTGAATTCGTTTTTGATACTGAAGGAGGCGGCAAGTAAATCTTTCATTTATACTATCCCACTGTTCCCCAAGAAAATATTATCAATAATCTGAAGGGCGGCAAAGGCCAAAACAACAATGGCGAAGCCAATTATGGCGTAAATCAATCTGCCTCGTGCTGCATTTGCCGCTTCCGGATTGCCGCTTGAAGTGATGAATTGAATACCGGAGATAATGATGATAATTACGGCTATCATTCCGGCGAGCCCTATTACAATCGGGAGAAAAACATTTATAACTTTTGCCGGCAAACCTTGTTCCCCACCGAACGTGCCACTGGTCGGATCGGGGATATTACCAATGCAGGTAAAGAAGTTAGTACAACCTCCGCCTTCCTCGCCAGGTATAACCGCAAGTGATGCCGCAGGATTTAGGAGAAGAATAGTAATAGTTATTACATGGATCAGTATTTTTGTCATAATCCGATGATTTGGATGCCGATGAATCTCAGAATCAAAACAGAAAATATCAAAAACAAAAGTCCTGCGATTGCGGCCACAATCATATCGCGGCCTCCGGAGAGCTTCTGCTGATCACCGGATGAGGTCAGGACTCTGATTGAGCCAATTACCATAAGAATTAGTGCGATTCCGCCACCCACACCGGTTGCTATTTGCAAGATTTTGGCTGCAAGAGCCTGTGGATTAGTCGGAATTTCGCCCAATGCGGTGTCGCAGGTACCCCCTTCGCAGGGATTTTTGCCTAGAGGTCCTCCGCCGGCTTTTTGGTTTGTTAAGGCATCCTTACATTCTGAGAAAGTATATGGTCCTGTTGGATCAGCGACACATGTATCTATGGTTACTCCCAAAGTTCCAGCTTGGGCAATTTTGAATTGACCAGGATTTAGTTGGTTGGCTAGCGCATCTTGGCATTGCGACCAAGTCATGGAAGCACTTGGACTGTTGTCAGGTACGCATGAAGGGACAGAACCTAAAACTGTGCCGATTTTAAATTTACCAGGGTGTTGTTGATTAGCCAGCGCATCCTGACAGTCAGTAAGTGTCTGATATGGACCGCTTGGGTCTGTTACACAGATATCTTTATTCCCAAGGTCTATATGTAATATTTTATATTTGTTACCTGCGGCTTTTAGTTGTCCTGGCCAAACTAAGGCTATTAAAATAAATGAGATGACGGATAGACAAAAAAAGATAATTCTTGTCATCGTATTTCAAGTGTAACATTGCTTCTTTATTCGGTGCAAAGAAGTCCTTTGTTATAATTAATAAACTTCATGAGACGGTTTTTGTTTTTTCTTCTAGCTATTTTTATCTCACTCTTATTTTTTGCCAGCTCGGCTAATGCAGACGAGCTTGAAGACATTCAAAAGCAGATTAATGATCTGCAAAAGGCGCTTGATGATTCAAAGAAAGCAGTAACTCCGCTGGAGGGTCAGGTTAAATCGCTCGAGGAGCAATTGGCATCGATTAACGCCAGGCTTTTTGCGGTTCAGAAAGATTTGAAAAAGAGCGAGGAGGATTTGGCATATCAAAAAGAAACTCTTGCTCAGACCGTCAGAAGTTTTTACATCGGCAGTTTTGTAGACATTCCATTTTTGACATTGTTTGCTTCGGGTGATGCTACCCATACCTTAAGGCTTTTAACCTTGCAGGCTGAGACCAGTAGGCAGGACAGACAGATCATTTCCAATATTTCGGAAAAAATCGCCAAACTTGCAGACGATAAAAAAAGACTAGCTTCGGCTCAGGCCCAAACCAGCAAACAATCACAGTTTTTAAAAGGCGAAATTGCTTCGGCGAAAGCATTTCAATCTGAACTTGAAGGTAAAATTTCAACACTTACTGCAAGGCAAGAAGAAATTTTGGCTGCCAAAAACCAGACATTTACAACTTCGGTAGGTGACGTCCCTCTTGCTGACGACCCTAATGCTTCGCCATCGTTTAACCCGGGATTTTCTCCGGCTTTTTCCGGATTTTCCTTTGGAGCATATACACATAGGAACGGAATGAGCCAATACGGTGCGAAGGGCAGGGCGGACGGCGGGCAGAAAGCCGAAGAGATACTTTCTCACTATTATTCCGGGTCTACTCTTAATAAGAATTTTTCTGTACCTTCTAATATCACGGTTGAAGGATATGGGAGTATGTCTTTTGAAGATACTTATATGAAGCGAATTTATGAGATGCCTAACTCTTTTCCGAAAGAAGCACTTAAGGCTCAGGCAGTTGCTGCCAGAACTTATGCAATTCGGTATACCGAGGGCGGTGCAAAGCCGATTTGTACGAGCCAATCGTGTCAGGTCTACCAAAATTCCGACAAAGGCGGTGCATGGGAGGAAGCAGTTGCCGAAACACGCGGATGGGTTCTGGAAGGTGGTTCCAATGCCCAATATTCATCGACAACCGGCGGATATTTAAATAATTCCGGTTGGGATACTAAATGCGGATCAAAAGATTGTTGGACACCAGAGGCATATGAAAAACTTGCCAGTTCACCATGGTTTTATAAGGGATGGTATACACAGAGTTATTCAAACGGTTCTGCAAAATGCGGGCGCAATAGCCCTTGGCTTAATCAGGAGGAGATGGCTGATATTTTGAATGCATGGTTGGTTCAGGGTAAAGACGGAGTCGAGGGTGGAAGGATTACTCCGGTTACCACCTCATGTTGGGGAGGGAGTCCATATTCAATTTCGGAACTTGCTGATTTAGCCAACAGCAAAGCCGGAGGAGCAGTGACATCTGTTTCGTCGGTTTCTGTTAGTTATAACAATGACGGGAAAACGGCCAATGTCTCTTTTTCGACAAATAGAGGGAGCGTATCAGTTTCCGGTTCGGATTTCAAAACCATTTTTAATTTGAGAGCACCGGGTTATATTTCTATCCGCAGTCCGCTATTTAATATCGAGCAGAAGTAACAGCACATTATTGTTATATTGCTGTATTGTTATATTGTTGAAAAACAGTTTAGTGATGAAACAATTTAACCCGCTTCGCCCGCTTTTAGCGAGGTTCGACAGAGTCGACCCGCGAAGCGAGGCGAGCAATTTAACAATTAAGCTATTACTTTTCTTCTTCGGCTTTTTAATCTTTACCCGTTTTCAAATTGATCCTGATTTTGGATGGCATCTTGCCATTGGCGAGAAGTTTTTGAGAGATGGTCAAATTGTAACCGTGGATGAATACTCGTGGACAATGCCTGGCTATTTATGGGGTAATTCATACTTTTTATATCAAGTTCTGGTTGCATATTTATTTGCGCATTTTGGATTTTTCCTAACTGCAATTTTTTTTGGATTCTTGGCCGCTCTGGGAATAGTTTTATGCGTCTATAAAAACCTTAATTTGGTCACGATCTTTTTTGTTGCTGTGGGTTCTGTGGTGGCTATCGCTACTCTTGGTATCCGTCCGCACACTATTTCTTTATTAATGTTTTCCCTACTGTTGGTTTTACTGGAAAAAGGTTTTTTTAAGTTTAGTTTATTCTGGTTTTTTTTCTTCGCTCTTTGGGCGAATTTCCACAGAGGATTTGTAATTGGAATTTTAGTGCTTGGTGTTTACATTTTTCTGGATTATATCAGGCTTAAATCTATTCAAAAACGGGTTCGGGTCCGGCCAAGGGTGGCCGTGGTGGTATTTGCCATACTTGGAACTTTTTTGACTCCTGCGCCTTTTTTAATATGGAAATCGGCAGTTTTTGATGATCTAACAAGTAGGACTAATTTGTTTTTTATTGCCGAGTGGCAAAGCATAACTTTTTATTTTCCAATAAATCTTGTTTTTGCCCTCTCCGGACTAATTTTTATCTATATTTTATTTAGAAAATTTAAAGAGATCGAACCCCAGTGGTTTTTAACTGCAGCTTTCTTGTTTGCACTGGCTTTTGTGTCGGCTACTTTTGCTTTTTTCTGGGCGGCGATTTTTATTTTTTTGGTAACAAGACATTGGGATTTTACTTTTAAAATGACATCCGGAGCATTAGAGAAATTATTCATAGGTTTTGCATCAACTTGCGCAATTCTTATTATTTTTCTGGGAACAGTGGGGAATTTTCTGCAATCTTATAATTTGGGTGCGCGGCTGCTTTTTGATTCGTATCCCGTTCAAGCTATTAAATTTATGACTGAAAATAATTTATATGCTGGACTTTTCAACGAATATGGGTGGGGTGGATTTATCGACTGGCAGATGCCGGAAGCTAAAGTTTTTATTGACGGGAGGATGGCCAGCTGGAGACGGCCCGGAGAGCTAGGGATTTTAAATGACTACATAAATATAAACATGGGCAGGTGTGAATCAATTGAAAAATATGAAGTTCGTACTGTCTTGGTAAAAGCTGATGCCAATGTCGCTTGTTTTTCGAATTTTCGAACAGTTTATGAGGATTCGATTGCAAAAGTGTTAATCGAGTAATAACAATATATAATTAATCCATGCCTCACACTAGCGGGTTAGTTAATAATAATCCATTTGCAATGTTTGCCCCTCATCCTGTGGGGGTGACCTTCGAAGGACAAGAGGCTGGAGAAGAAATAATTCTTTTGCTTAGACAACACGTTATAACACTCGTTCCTGCATTTATTATTACTATTTTTTTTATGCTTATACCGTTTATAGTTTCTTCAATTTTGTTGGTAGTTGGGATAAATCTTTCCGATTTACTCACTTCTGCTCAGATATTTTTAATTACGGTTTTCTGGTATTTATTTGTTTTCGGTTATGCATTTTACAGGTTATTGTTTTGGTACTTTAATGTTTATCTTTTAACAAACGAAAGGATTGTTGATTTTGACTTCAGAGGAATTCTCCACAAAGAAATATCCTATGCAGGACTTGGCCAAATAGAGGACGTATCTCCAAAAATGATCGGGTTTTTTGGAACTTTTTTTAACTTTGGAAATGTATTTATACAGACTGCGGGTGCTAAAAATGAGTTTGAATTTGAGAAAGTAGCAAAACCCGACGATGTAGCTCAGGAGATATCAGAACAGGTTAGAGCCGAGCAAGGAGAAGCGCCGGGGGTAGTAGCATAATATGCCGTTTGAATCGTTTTTGGCTTTTGATTTTCTAAATATAAGCGCGATATTCGTTTTTAAGGCGTTTTTGCTTTTGTTTTTAATTTTTTATAGTGTTTTTGCTCTTATACTTTTTAGACAAGTTCAACTTATGGCAAAAGCGATACCAACTTTTATAAGCCCGTTTTTGAAGTTTGTTGCCATAATTCATGTAGGGGTTGCTGTTGCTCTTTTGTTTGTTATCATTCAGCTTTTTTAAATGAAGGATTTTCTCATTCGATTAGAAAAGAAAACAGAGGTTAAATGAAAGATTTTCTTATTCAGGTAGAAAAAATTTCGGGAGTGAGTGATCCTGACCGTGCCTGTGGAATCTTTACAAAAAGAGTCAGTGTTTCTGATGGTCGAGTCGGAACGGCTGTGGGTGCCATTTTAGTTAAAAGTGAGAACAAAGGGGATTTGGCAGCAAACGTCAAAGACGTTTTTGACTTACTGGTTAAAAAGATTGAGGGAGCAGAATCGGAATTTTTGAATGTTTTGGAGTCTGCAAAAGGTGCTGCCGGCGAATATGCAAAGACCAGAGGCTTGGAATTAAGTTTTGTCTACACATTTTTCTTTGAGGAAGTTTGTTATATCGCAAAGGCGGGGGAAAACGTTAAACTTCTGGTTTTTGAACCGCCTAAATCGCTGGAAATTACTTTTGAGTCGGGATCCGGTCCGATAGGCGAGGGCCAAATATATCTAATCGCTACTAAAAAGTTTCTTTCAATTTTTGATACTGAGGATTTGAAACAGGAAGCTGAGGTGGATTTCGGGGATATTATAGACGGGATTGCAACAGAAATTGCGGGTGAGGAGGATCAGAGCGAGATAGGAGCAGCCTTTATCAATGTTAAGGGGCCAGGTAATGAAAAAGGGGAAGAAGATAAGAAGGTTGGTGGAGAGGAGATTGAGACAGTTGAGGAGCCGACAGAAGTCGGGGCAGAGGAGGTCGCTGTTGATACTTCTGAGAGAACGGCCGAGGTGGCGGAGGTTGAATCAGTCGAGCAGGTGAATGAAGCTGAGAGTACTGACTTACCAAGGCGGGCAAATGGGGGGGTTTTTGGTGCGGTTTTTAGGGAGTTTGCGAAATTGAGACATGGTGATATTGGAGCAGTCCTGAGGCTTAGACGAAACGTAGTTATTTTGGCGATACTCGCGTTTTTGATACTGGCTGGTTCTGTCGGCTATACCCTTAAGCAAAAAAGTGACCAGAGAAAAGAAATGACTCTTGCGGGCTATTTGAGCAGTGCGGCCTCTAAACTAAGCGAAGGAGAAGCCTTGATGGAACTTAACCGGAGCCGGGCAAGAGAAGTTTTGGTCGCTGCCGACCAAGAGATAAAAGCAGCGCTTGCCGTTGATGGGAAAAATCAAAAGGCCCAAGATTTATCTTCTGTTATTACATCAAGGTTAAAAGAAACCGAGGTGTCGAGCAATGTCAGCTTTAGTACGGTTTCCGAAGTTTCGGGTTCGCTTGCAGGTCTTTCGATATCCTCAAAAAATCTGGTAGGCATAGGTGACGGCAAAATTTTTGTTGTTGATATGCGCGGCGGAGAAGTCAGTGGAATAGAAGGGGTGAGCGGAGCAGAACGAGGCGCAGTTTTTGATAATAAGGCGTTTGTTGAGAGTAGCGAAAAAGTCGCAAGAGTGGATATTTCAAGCGAGGAGTCTGTTGATATTATCGACGCGGGATCGGCAAATGACATCGGTGTTTTTTTGGGTAATGTTTATCTTCTTTACGGTGACAAAATCTCCAAGTATGTTCCGGTTGAAGGTGGTTATTCGGGGCCGAGTGAATATTTGAACAGCCCAATTTCCTTTGGCGCAAAATCCCGATTTGCCATAGACGGTTCTGTGTGGGTTACTTCTGGAAAGCAGATATTCAAGTTCATGCGAGGACAAAAAGAAGACTTTACGATTTCAGGACTTGTTGATGGGACAGGGGATTTTGGTTTAATTTATACTAATTCCAGCTTAGATAATCTTTATGTTGTCGATACTACAAATTCTGCGCTTTTGGTTATTGGCAAAGACGGGATTTATAAAAAAGTTTATCAGGCGCCGGAGTTTGGCAGAGCCACGGGATTCGTGATTAGCGATGCCGAGGACGAGATGTTTGTAGCTGTTGGGAACAAGATACTGAGGGCAAGCCTTTAAAATTTCTAATTGATCTAATTTCTAATTTCTAAACAATTTCTAAAATTTAAGAATTTCTAAATTATTTAGGTCAATTAGAGTAATTAGTAATTAGGTCAATTTTATGAGGATCTTCAACCGGCGCGCACGTCAAAAGTATTCTATTTTAGAGAAAGTTGAGGCGGGAGTGATGTTAAGCGGTGCCGAAATTAAGTCGATTAGGGCCGGTAGAGTTGATCTCTCGGAGGCTTTTGCCCGGATACGT
>MFAZ01000040.1:11627-17774 GCA_001776335.1 Candidatus Curtissbacteria bacterium RIFCSPHIGHO2_01_FULL_41_11
AGGTCTTTTTGATTAACGCATTCATAAACCCATGGATGGGATCGCATAAATTCAGTGATGCCAGACGGGAAAGAAAGCTGCTTCTTCATAGAAGGCAGATTTTGAACTGGCAGGGGAAAATTGCCGGTGGGAAACTGACCCTCGTGCCTGTTGCCATTTACATAAAAGGAAACCTGGCTAAGGTTGATTTGGCACTTGCAAAAAGCAAGGCGAAATATGACAGGCGAGCGGATTTGAAAAAGAGAGCTGTCGCGCGGGAAATTGCACGAGCAGTTCGGGGAGAGAAGGATTGATCTTTCGACTAAGCTCAGGATCAATTGTGAGTTGGCCGAACCATTGATTTTGAAGCTAAATCTTGGTATACTCCTTTTGTTTCTAATCCCAAAATCTGAAAGATTTGGAGAGGAGAAATACGATTAAGTTTGAAGTTCTGCATTATACAGAACAAAAACTATTAAGAGTTATTTCGACGAGGGGGTGTATTGTTTCGACAGGACTGCACATTAAAAACTGCAAGCCGAATAAGATTCTAAAGTGCGTTAGACTTTGAATCAAATTACGTGCAGAAGATAATTCTGACACACAGTTCGCCGCATCTGGCGGACCAGCTCTCGCTTTTGCCTAACATTTTTTAGGTAAAGCTTTTGAGCTTGTCTCTTTAGTTTTTTCTCGGTGAGATTATTGAGGCAACAACTTAGCCGAGAGTAGGTCTTCGAGTCCTGATCAGACCTCAGACTGAACCTTTGATCTTTGCCTTGTTTCTGTTTGTTAATCTAACAAAGAGGTGAGGCGAGATCCGCCGGTTGGCGGAAAAAGATTAACTAAGCTTGTAGATGTTTTTCATTTGTTTTCTTGGACGCGGGCCCATAACCCGCCACCTCCACAAAAGTTAGTGATTAGTGCATAGTGAGTAGTTAAAGGCTTAATCACTATGAACCTTCTTGATTTAATTTTCCCCAAACGCTGTGTTTCGTGCAGAAAATTTGGTTCGTATTTATGCGATAGTTGTTTTTCTAAAGTGGAATTTGTGGATAAGCCGGTTTGCCCGTATTGCGAACGCCAGGCGGTTGGAGGCAAAGCCCATCCGGGTTGCGCCAAAAGATTCGGCCTTGATGGTTTAATTGTCGTTTGCAGATATCGGGGGCCGGTGAGAAATGCCATTATCAAAATAAAATACAAGTGGATTTATGATATCGAGAAAATTTTGGCGACGATTATTTCCCAAAACCTGTGGAAGTTCGATTTTCCCACCGATTCAGTTTTAGTTCCGGTCCCGCTGCATACTAAAAGAAAAAGGTGGAGAGGATTTAATCAGGCAGAGCTTTTGGGAAAGGATCTTTCAAAAAGATTTAAGCATCCATATGCTGATTTACTTTTGAGGAGTCGATATACCAGGCCGCAGGTTGAACTTAAAAAAGATGAAAGGAAGAAGAATGTGAGAGGCGCTTTTTCTCTTCGCTTCACTCAGAGTAAACCCTTCAGCTTGCAAGGTAAAAATATTTTGCTTGTTGATGACGTTTATACGACCGGTGCAACGATGAGTGAATGCGCGAATGTTTTGAAGCGAGCAGGAGCCTCCAGCGTTTGGGCAATGGCTGTGGCGCTTGGGTAATGTGCGGTGCCTAGTTGACTATGTTGGAACCTATTTTCAAAATAGACAATTGTAAGTTGTTTAAGAGTTATTTTTGACTTGGTTCTATCTTACCTTCGTAGCTTTTGGGAACTACTGGTGGTTTAAGGGGTTCAACTTTTGCACCTAGTGCTTCCCATAATCCATACATTGTATTTAGTGCTCTTGAAACTGGTGTTTGTTTAAGTTGAATATCGCCTCCATTTGCTACTCCTACTCTGTTTAATGCTGCTTGAACTGCATCATTATCAACAACAGAAGGCAATGCAATTCTGTACTCTGTTCCGTCAGTGCTCTTAAATCTCATACGCCTCGTCAATCTCTCCGTCTCCGAATTCTGGTTTGGTTGTGGAGCTTCTCCGCTTTCTGACATAACTAAATTATATCACTTGTAAACTCTTGCGGAGAGGGTGGGATTCGAACCCACGGTCCTCTTGCGAGGACATTCGTTTTCAAGACGAACGCACTAGTCCGCTATGCGACCTCTCCAGATTAGGGTGAGATATACAGCTTCGCTGTAGAATAGTGCACTGCGTTTGCACTATTTACGAACCCAGATGGGTTCTTATCAACCACCTCTCTTTTACAAATTTGGACAAAAGCCCAAATTTGTAAAAGTGCGGAGGAGGTGGGATTCGAACCCACGCGAGCCGGATTAACGGCTCAGAGGTTTAGCAAACCTCCGCAATGGACCAGCTATGCGACTCCTCCTGGATTTGCTGACTAATTCTATCAAACATAGGTTTGTACATCAATGAAATATGCGTTATATTTAAGTTTAGACAATCCTCAAATGCCCACATTCCACAAACAAGAATTTCATATTGATCACAGATCCGGCAGGATTCTTTCAAAAGAAGAGATGGATGCCAAACATCAAGCAGCGCTTGAGGCAAAAAAAATAATTTCCTGGAAGTCGACGGACCGAATTTTTGTACCAAGGACCAAAAATTACTTCACAAAAGTCGCGCTTTACGCGCTGATTTCAATTCTTGCCGCGATTGCGTTTGGCGAATTCTTTCTTGTTGGTGTAATTATTGCTCTTGTTTTTGTTGTATATGTGCTGGCGACTGCAGAGCCGGGTCTGATTGAACATAAAATCACGAGTATGGGGATTCTTTCCGGCGGCAGGCCGTTTTTATGGGAAGAGCTTGATTCTTTTTGGTTTAATAAAAAGGGAGAGGAAAGGCTTTTGATTGTTCAGACAAAACTGCATTTTCCGACCCGTTTGATAATTATTTTAACTACCGTTTCCGAACGGACACTTTTGGATCTGTTGGAAAAACATCTTCACTTCCACAGCGCACCCGTGCATACCCTGATGGACAAATGGGCGGGCAAACTTCAAAGTAAGATTAGTTTGGATTAGTGCTGGTGCGGTTGCCTAGTTGACTATTCATCTACTAATTTATGCTTCTTAATAAAAGCTCTTCCAGACCCAGACTTAAGATATTTTTCAAAATCAAAAGCCGTGTATTTATTTGAAAACGCAAAATAGCAAATTATTTTAACAGGTAAACGATCTTTAGTTGAATTGATTTGTCCTTTATCATGTCTCATTTTTCTATCTTTTAAATCGTCTGTACAACCAATATACGTTTTATTATCTGAACACCAAAGAATATAAACATACCACATAATCTTCCCGCTTTCGCTCGGAGCGGACTTTGTCTCGCCGTAGCCGAGCTTCAGCGAGGCGAAGGCGGAGGCGGCAGGATTCGAACCTGCGACCGAGTTTCCCCGGTAATCGTTTTCGAAACGATCGCACTAGTCCACTATGCGACGCCTCCTACTATTTATTGTTTTTCAAGTAGAACTGAATGTCTTCAAAATGGTCAAAAGCAAATTCCTCTTTTGGCGGTAAATTACTCAATTTGAACCACCTAACCTCATCCGATTCCCAATCTGCTTTTCCGTCTTTTTCTACAGCCTGACAAGTATAAATAAATGCCACATTCTGCCTATCTTCATTCGGTCGGTTGGGGTTATCAACAACTTCGAGTAATTTAATATTTTTTACTCGCCAGCCCGTTTCCTCATGAACTTCCCTACTGACAGCATCAACCAAAGTTTCGTCTCTGTCCAGAAAACCACCAATTATCGCCCATTTTCCGCCTTCAAGTAATTTCCTGGTCCGCTTTACCAAAAGTATTTCATCATCTCTCAGCACTAGCGCATCGACAATTACATGCCTCAGACTTGTGCCTTTACCATTTTCAAAGGTGCACTTGATCATAAGTTTACACTGAGCTTGTCGCCCTGAGCGTAGTCGAACGGGTCGAAGTGTGCGCTCGGCGAGACTCGAACTCGCAACCGTCAGCTCCGCAAGCTGATGTTCTGTCCAATTGAACTACGAGCGCAAAAAGCAAACAAATTATATCGTATTTCTGGTAAAATCTGTACGCGATGCCGATTAAAAGAGTCTTTAGTGCCGGTGGAATAGTTGTAAAGAGCGATGACGGTCCGAAAGTTTTGGTGACACAGCACTCCAAACATCATGGCTGGGATTTTCCGAAGGGGCATATTGAGCAGGGAGAATCTGGCGAGCAGGCAGCGCTTCGTGAAGTCGAGGAGGAAACAGGGGTAAAAGCAGAAATAATCGAGAAAGTCGGGCATACGGAATATTTTTACTTTGAAGATGGGGTCCGAAATTTTAAAACTGTAGTTTATTTTTTAATGAAATACGTTGGTGAAGGAGAAGCAACAACAGCGTTTGAGGTTTCGGAAATGCTTTGGCTTGATCCTGATGAAGTTGAAAATAAATTAACTTTTAAGGATACTAAGGCGCTCTGGAAAAAGGCGAAAGAGAAAATTAAATAGATTTGCGGGAGGAGTCGTATAAGCAGAGCTTGCGATCCTCGTCCGCCCAAATTTCAATTTTTGGCGGACTGCGGGTCTAATGTGGACTAGTGGTAATGGAGGGGTGCTAGAGTGGTTGAATAGGCAGACCTGGAAAGTCTGTATATCCGAAAGGGTATCGAGGGTTCGAATCCCTCCTCCTCCGCAGTTTTGGAATTTGGTTTGATCCAAATTCCAAAAAATGTAGAGGGAGAGGCAAGAACCCTTTGGTTCGTAAATAGTGCAACTGAAAGGCACTATTAGTGGACGAAGTCCACAAATCCCTCCTCCTCCGCCCTTCGACAAGTCTACGGACTGGTTTCTTAGACGCCCTTCAAATGTCTTTTTTTATTTCTTCCCAGGGGAAGCCGGGGCGGCCAAAGTGGCCGTATGCGGCTGTCTGCAAGTAAATTGGTCGGCGCAGTTTTAAGCCTTCTATAATGCCTTCGACCGACGTGTCCAGAACTTTGCTGGCAAAATCACGGACTGCCATAAGCGGGACTGTTTCGGTATCATATGTTTCTATTTCCTGCATCAGAGGTTGTCTTTGTCCGATTGCCCAGGCAAGTTGAACTTCCGCTCTTTCTGCTAAACCGTGGGCAACTATGTTGTTGGCAATAAAGCGAGCTCCATAAGCGCCTGAACGGTCAACTTTGGACGGGTCTTTACCACTGAAAGCGCCACCGCCCACCCTTGCGTAACCTCCGTATGTGTCTACAACAATTTTGCGGCCTGTTAAACCAGTGTCGGTTGCCGGTCCACCGGAGTGCCAGGTGCCTGTGCCATTTACAATAACTTGTGTCAGTTGGACTGTGAAGTCATATTTACCTAAAACCGGTACGATTACTTCTAAGAAAATGTCCTGCCTGACATCGCCAAGCTGTACTTCGCGCTTATGCGGTGCCGCGACAACAACATTTGTAACTTTGCATGGTTTACCGTTTTGGTACTCTACCGTTATTTGAGTTTTACCGTCAGGTTTTAGGTAGGGGAGTTTTCCACTCTCACGTACCTCATCTATTTTTTGGGCAAGCGCGTGGGCTAGGGTAATTGGCATTGGCATGCGCTGAGGGGTTTCCGTACAAGCGTATCCGAACATCATACCCTGGTCGCCCGCACCTTTAGACTCGACACCAACGGCAATTTCCGGAGATTGCTCATGGATTTTTAAGGTGACAGGAGAAAGATGTGTAAAATTTTGAGCATGGTCTGTGTATCCCAACCTGTGTACCTGCTCGCGAGCGATCCTTTCGAAATCTATTTTGGCAGTTGTTCCGACCTCGCCCATCAGTACCAGGTGATTGGCGCCAGCCATGGTTTCTATTGCGACCCGACCGTAGGGGTCACGGGTCAGAACCGCATCGACGCAGGCGTCTGAGATCTGGTCGCAGATTTTGTCCGGGTGGCCGGCGCAAACTGATTCCGAAGTAAAAAATCTTTCTGGAACGTTTCCCACTAAAAAACCTCTCATTCCCGAGAGGCTTGTTATTTTTGCTTATGCCAAGATTGGATAAGCCGCATCGTTTCTCCCGGGAAACCAGCACCGTGATCAAGTTTTGACTCGGTTGCTGTAGTCCTTTGGACTACTCTTGATGCACTGTTATTAAAACATAGCCTACGTGGTTTTTCAAGAAAATTTGGAGCAGAGGCGATTTAGTGGTATATATCTAGTACGATGA
>MFAZ01000040.1:17858-25258 GCA_001776335.1 Candidatus Curtissbacteria bacterium RIFCSPHIGHO2_01_FULL_41_11
CTTCTTACGTTCCCCTAAAGCGTGCCGGGAGAAACTATTCGGGGCTCTGCCCGTTTCACTCGGAGCGGACACCCTCTTTTATGGTTTCGCCGGAAAGACAAGCTTTTAAGTGTTTTGGTTGCGGAGAATCAGGAGATGTTTTTACATTCCTGGAAAAGATTGAAGGTTGGGAGTTTCGTGAGACTTTAGAGGAGCTTGCAAAAGGGGCCGGAGTAAAACTTACCAACTTTAAGCCGACTGCGGTTTCCAGACAGAAAGACAAGCTAATTGAGATTAATAAACTTTCCAGCCGTTTTTATAAATATCTTCTTTCCAAACATAAGTCGGGCGAGCCGGGAAGAGCCTATTTAAAAAAACGGGGGGTGCCGGAGGAGCTTTGGGAGAAATTTGATTTGGGATATGCGCCTGAGGGGTGGGAGAACCTCTCAAAATTTTTAGCTCGTCACGGGTACAATTTTGCCGATGTTGTAACGGCAGGACTTGTCACCGGCAGATCGGGGAGAAGTAGCGGTTATTACGACCGATTCCGGGGCAGGTTGATGTTCCCGATTAAGGACAGTAGGGGGACAATTTTGGGGTTTTCCGGGAGGGTAATAGATACACTTCGACAGAACTCAGTGCAAGCCAGTAGCCAGACACCAGACAGACAGGAGGCAAAATATATAAACTCTCCGGAAACTCCGATATTCAGCAAAGGATCGCTGCTTTTTGGGCTGGACGTTGCCAGAAGCGCAATTAGGGAAAAAAACGAGGCAGTTTTGGTGGAGGGTGAATTTGACGTGCTTTCAAGTTATAAGGCAGGGCTTTTAAATGTTGTTGCAAGCAAAGGGACGGCGCTAACGGAAAAACAGGTGGCAATTCTGGCGCGTATTTGTGAACGGGTGATTATTTGTTTTGATACGGATTTGGCAGGTGATGCCGCCTCCAGGCGGGGAATTGAGCTGCTGGATATTAGCGGAGTGAATGTGAAAGTCGCGAGGCTTGGAAAATGGAAGGACCCCGATGAGTTTGCGAAGTCGGATCCCAAAGGATTTTTGAAGGCTATTTCAGGTAGTGAAGATATCTATGATTATTTTATAGAATCGGCAACATCACGTTTTAATCCGGCAACTGCCGAGGGTAAGAAGAAGATCGGAAGTGAACTGCTGCCAATTTTGGCCAAAATTTCGGATGATCTGGTCAGAGGACATTATGTAGCCAAGCTTGCCAATATTTTGGATTTGGACACTGAAGTTGTTTCCGATGCGGTAAAGCGGCGGGGTGTGGCGCCATATGAAGCAGGTCTTTTGAAAAGTAGTGCAGAAGAGTCACCAAAAACCGCACGTGGAGTAACACTGGAGGAATATTTTTTGGCACTTTTAGTATTTCAGGAAGAAGTTGTTGAAGATATTTTGGATCAAGTTTCACCGCAGGATTTTAACCAGGAGCAAGGGAAGCGATTTTTTAAATGGCTGCGTGATATAATTGGTCACTCGAAAAACAAGAGATTATCACGTTTTTTGTCGAAGCTGCCTTCTGATCTTGGTCCGTTTGTCGACAATTTGTATTTAATAAACATAAGTCCGGATTTTGGCGATAAGCAATTGTGGGCGGCGGAAGCAACTAAAACGGCTAAGCTTATTCGTGATAAATCATTGAGAAGACAACAAGCTATTATTTCTAGTAAGCTAAAGGAAGCGCAGAAGAGTTCTGATGAGGCAAAAGTGAGGACCCTTCTTGATCAGTTTGATAAGATTTCAGAGGCTAGAAAGAAGGCTGCATCATTAAATGGCAAGAACAATTGGTACTAAAAAAAAGACAAAACAAGAAAAAGATAAAGCGCAGGCTGCTGTCCCTGCGGCCGGGCCTGTTGATGTTAAGGCAGAGCTGCGAAAGCTACTCAAAAGAGGCCGTGAGCAGGGTTTTATAACGCAGGACGAAATCTTACAAGTTTTCCCTACACCCGAAAATAATATAGAGGCGGTTGACGATCTTTATTACAAGCTTTTGGAAGAGGGGATAGACGTTTTTGATACCACGGAATTTGATCCGTCTGAATTATCAAAGTCTGTTTCCGAGCTTGAGAAAGAGCTGGAAAGTCTGGCAACGCTTGAAGAAGGGTATCTTTCCGATCCCGTCAGAATGTATTTGAGAGAAATCGGAAGAGTTTCGCTTCTTACTTATGAGGAAGAGGTATCTTTGGCAAAGAGGGTGGAGAAGAGTGATAAAAAAGCACGGGAAAAGCTGATTAATGCCAATTTGCGCCTGGTGGTTTCGATTGCCAAAAAGTATGTGAATCGAGGGTTAACACTTCTTGACCTTATTGAAGAGGGAAACATCGGTTTGATGCGGGCGGTTGAAAAGTATGACTGGAGACGCGGATACAAATTTTCTACTTATGCGACTTGGTGGATCAGGCAGGCGATTACCCGCGCAATAGCAGACCAGGCGAGAACGATTAGAATTCCCGTCCACATGGTTGAAACAATAAACAAATTCAACCGAATTTCCAGAAAGCTTATGCAGGAGCTGGGACGCGAAGCAACACCGGAAGAAATTGCCAAGGAAATGGAAATTGAGCCAGAAAAAGTCCGGGAGATCATCAAGGTTTCGCAGGAACCGGCATCACTTGAGGCACCGGTTGGAGAAGAAGAAGACAGCAGGCTTGGAGACTTTATTCAAGATGCTTCCGCATCGCCTACCGATCAGGCAACTCAGGCTCTTCTGAAGGATCATATCAGAGAAGTTTTAGCGTCGCTTTCTCCAAGAGAAGCAAAAGTTTTGGAATACAGATTCGGTCTTGAAGACGGGAAGCAAAGGACACTTGAGGAGGTCGGTAAGGAATTCGGTGTAACCCGGGAGCGCATAAGGCAAATAGAGGCGAAGGCTATAAGAAAACTGCGACACCCCACCAGAGCCAAAAAACTGCGGGATTATTTAGAAGCAGTGTAGGCGGTTGCCGACGAAGCCTGTCGCTTGAAAAAGTTTAGGTTTGGTGGCAAACTGATGATAGATGTCTACTGTTGCAGTAATTGTTGCTCTTTTGGTTTCTTTGGCGGCCACATATAACGCATACGTTCTTCGCGGCGGGAAACTAGCCTGGAGTCAAGTGATTTTGGCTTTTGGAACAATAACATTGATGTTTTCGTTAATTTTGCCCCATTCTAACACTGTAACAACGTTTCTTGCGCGAACTGGAATTTTAGGAAAGTTGACTTTCGAACTTTTATTTATCCTCGGTCTTCTCTTGATTCTTGTTAGTTCTCTAAAGCTTCGTTATTCTCTAAAGTAGCCACTAGCCACTAGCGATTAGCTACTGGCAACTAGTACAATGTCGCCATGGCATATCTCAAATTTTTATGGAAAAAGTGGCTTTTGGTTGCCCACGCTATTGGTAATTTTCAGGCCCAAGTAATTTTAAGTGTTTTCTACTTTATTCTTATATTCCCACTAGGGATTGTTTTTAGGTTTTTTTCTGATCCTTTACACTTAAAATTTTCCAAAGATGGTGGAAGAAAAACGAGCTTTGAAAAGTGGGAGCACTCCAGAGAAAGTTTGGAGGAGGCGCATAGGCAGTATTGATGAAATTTTCAATTTTCAATTTTCAATTTACAATTTAGTGTACATTCTAGGAATTTCCTGTTTTTATCACGAATCGGCGGCATGTTTGTTAAAGGACGGACTTGTAGCGGCGGCTTCTGCCGAGGAGAGATTTAGCAGGAAGAAGCACGATTCTGGTTTTCCAAGGCTCGCAGTCGAGTTTTGTTTGAAGCAGGCGGGGATAAAAATTGAAGATGTTGACTATGTTGTTTTTTACGAAAAGCCTTTTTGGAAGTTTTCCAGAATTTTGTTTTCCACTCTTGCTTTTTATCCGATGGCCTTTCGGCTTTTTGCCAAAGCGATGGTGACATGGCTTTCCGACAAGCTGTGGGTGCGATCAATTATTGCTGACGAGTTAAAAATAGATTCGAAGAAAATTCTATTTGTGCCTCACCATATCTCTCACGGTGCCAGCGCTTTTTATCCGTCCGGGTTTTTGGATGCGGCGGTCATAACATTTGACGGAGTTGGTGAATGGACGACGACTACCTGGGGAGTTGGTAAGGATAAAAATCTGGACGTTGAATGGGAAATTAAGTTTCCGCACAGCATCGGGCTTTTATATTCTGTCTTTACGGCATTTCTGGGATTTGAGGTCAATGACGGTGAATACAAAGTAATGGGGATGGCGCCTTATGGCAAACCAAAATACCTTGATAAAGTACGAAAGCTCGTCAAGGTTTTCCCGGATGGTTCATATGCCCTTCGCATGGGCTACTTTTCTTACCAATGGCACGACACCAGAGCTTACAGTGCCAAGTTCAGGGAACTTTTTGGAGAGCCCAGACCGCGTGATATGTACTTTTTTACAAAAACCAGCGGTTATCCAAGTTATTTTGGAAAGAAACCGGAAAACTGGGCGGAACTGTGCGAGATCAATCAGAAATACGCCGATATTGCCGCTTCCATCCAGGCATTTACAGAAGAGGTGATTTTAAAGTTGGCAAAGACGGTGCATGAGAAAACAAAAATGGAAAATTTGTGCATTGGGGGAGGGGTGGGTTTAAACAGTGTTGCGAACGGAATACTACTTCGAAGCAGGATTTTTAAGCGCGTATTTGTGCAGCCTGCTGCGGGAGACGATGGAGGGAGTATGGGTTCTGCCCTTTATGCATATCACGCAATTCTTGGTAAAAAACGTGTATTTGTTCAGGATAATTGTTATTTCGGAGCGGAGTATTCTGAAGTGGAAATCGAAAAGTTTCTGAAAAGTAAAAAGATTAAATATACAAAAATTACTTCCGAGGAAAAACTGACCGACTTTTTGGCCTCTGAGATTGCCGGAGGCAAGGTTGTTGGTTTCTATCACGGCAGGGCAGAATGGGGGCCGAGAGCACTTGGCGCCAGGTCAATTATTGCCAATCCGACTCGGGAGGAGATGAAAGAAGTTGTAAATACCAAAATAAAATTCCGTGAGCCTTACAGACCATTTGCGCCGGTAGTTTTGGCGGAAAAAGCCAAAGATTATTTTGAGCTTGGTAATTTGGAACATCAGTATCTAACCAACTTTATGCTTGGAGTATTTCCTGTTAAGCGAGAGATGAGAAAAGTGATTCCTGCCGTAACTCACGTTGACGGTTCCGGCAGGCTGCAGATAATTTCGCGGAAACAAAATGCCAGATACTGGGATTTAATCAATAAATTCGGTAAAAAAACCGGGGTCTATGTTCTTCTGAATACGTCTTTTAATTTGAAGGGTGAGCCGATTGTAAATTCGCCGGAAAATGCTTTTGCTACATTTAGCAAATCAGGACTGGATATTTTGGCGCTGGAGCGATATATTGTGATGAAGGAAGATTTGAAGTAAATTTCTAATTTCTAATTAACCTAATTTCTAAATAAATACAAAAATACCAAATCCCAATTTAGAAATTGGTGTTTTAAAAATTATTTAGATCAATTAGAATAATTAGTGTAATTAGATCAATTAGAAATGAAATTTCTCAAGGGATTTGTTTCACGAAGCGGCGAAGCAGGGGAGTTGTTGACTTTTTTGTGGAAGGCAAAGCTCTGGTTTTTGATTCCTTTTGTTTTAGTACTTCTTCTTTTCGGATTCCTTTTGATATTTGCCCAAGCAACAGGCGTTGCCCCATTTATCTACACGTTGTTTTAAAAGAGTATAATTTTTCCATGGATATTGAAAGAGGTGGGCAGAATGATTTGGCAAGAGAACCTAGAAGTATGTCCGGAGAGGTCGTGCTAGACAATCCTGTTGAACAACCTCAAATGCGAGAAGGAGTCGACAGGGTATCCCAAGGCACAAGGCTTGCCAGTGCGTTTTCGCGTTTAGGGGATTTTATAAGGGCGGTTCACCCGAAAAAATCCGGTAGGCAAACATAAGAGCTAATTTTCGCCCAGGCAACAGGTGTTGCACCGTTTATTCGCAGAAAAGCTTTGCTTATTTACACACTGTTTTAGCTACTGTGTTAAAATATGCGCGATATGCAGACGCGAGTTTTAGATTATCGTATTATTATCGAACCGGAAAAACAGGGTAAAAAGACTGTCTATAATGCCTATTGCCCCACTTTAGGTGTTGCTGACTGGGGAAACTCTGTCGAGGCAGTTTTAAAAAGTATTAAAGACGGGATTGAGCTTGCTATTGAAAGTTTAGTCGAAGATGGTAAAGAAGTGCCGGTTGATAATCTCAAAAAAGGTATTGTGACTACAGCGCAGGTCAAAGCTCCGGCCGGTGCGAAGCTTACTTTTGCATGAGCAAGCTGCCTCGCAACGTAAAGGCAAAACAGCTAATAAAATTTCTCATAAAGCTTGGATTTGAACAGACTAAGGGAAGAGGAAGTCATGTTAGAATGGTTCACACTGATGGCAGATGGACGCAAGTCGCGGTTCATCCCGGGCCAATCCCTGTTGGAACTTTAAGGAAAATAATTAATCAGGTCGAGTTGACGGAAGAGGAATTAAAAGATTTGTAAATTTTTGCCCAGGCAACAGGTGTTGCACCGTTTATTCGCAGAAAAGCTTTGCTTATTTACACACTGTTTTGAGGATATTATTTGTTAAAATCTATGGTAGTCTGTTTCCCGTTGTTTAGCCCTGTAATTCTCACCTGCTCGTCGTTAGTTTCCATAATGGCTTGTTCTAACAAGATAGAATTTATTGTTCCATCGGTCAATACGTTTGTTACTCGAAATGTTTCTACCCGCTGGAGATTGTGATCCTGCTTCTCGTCTCATCAGACGAATTGTAAACTACGGTTATCTTGCTTGCAAATTCAATGAATAAAATTACATAATTTGGCGAGTAATGTTAAAGATTCTTGGTTTATTTTCAGTTCTTTCGCTTCTTATTTTCTCTCCGATATTTCTGGGCAAGGTAAATTTAAATGGGAATTTGTTAGTGTCTTTTTATGCACCATACGGGCAAAACTTGCCATATAAAAATACGGGTTGGGACGCACTGCGGATTTATTTTCCGTTTTACAAAGTAACTTTAGATTCTTTGCGCAATTTTCAAGTTCCGCTTTGGAATCCATATGCTTTTTCCGGCCATCCACATCTTGCCGATTTTCAAAGTGCAGGGCTATACCCTTTGAATATTTTTGGACTTTTTTTGTCACAAATTGAATTTTGGCATCTGTTAAGAATAACGCCATCAATTATGGGAAGCTTCTTCATGTTTTTGTATCTTTCGAATTTGAGATTCTATCGTTCTGCTTCGCTGAACTCCAGAATGACAAGCATTTCTGCGATTTTCGGCGCACTAATTTTTGGATTTTCGCCTTTTATTCTGACCTGGGGGGAGGAGGTTGTGATGTCTGTGCATTCAATTGTCTGGCTGCCTTTGATTTTGTGGGCGATAGA
>MFAZ01000040.1:25277-39289 GCA_001776335.1 Candidatus Curtissbacteria bacterium RIFCSPHIGHO2_01_FULL_41_11
GGGAAATTATTTCTAGCAATTATTGCTCTTTCGACAGCATCCTCTTTCTTTGGAGGTTATATGCAGACGTCGATTTATATGTTCATTTTTATTTTTGCCTATTTGGCATTTTTGCATTCCGGGAGTGCAAAAAATGTGTTGAGAATTTTGGGGGCATTTGTGTTGGGAGTTGGGCTTTCCGCAGTCCAGCTTTTGCCCTCGGCAGAGCTGTTTTTTAATGCCGCAAGGTCTCAGATTACCCTTCGGGAAACTCTATTTAAGTTTCTGCTTCCTGCGGAATCACTTGCTGGCTATTTTGCACCGGATTTTTTCGGCCATCCGGCAACTGGCAATTTTTTCAGAAGAAGTTCGGCTCAATATTATGAAGGGATAATGTTCGTGGGCATAGCGGCTTTGGTGTTTGCTGTTTACTGCGCCAAATTCAGGTGGAGGGAAAAATTTGTAAAGTTTCTGGCAATATCTTCTGCAATTTCACTTTTAACAACTTTGGACTGGTTTGGTGCGAAACTTTTTATTTCGCTGCCAATCCCATTTCTTTCATCCTCAATTCCAAACAGAGTGCTTTTTATACCGGCCTTTTGCCTTGCGATTTTGGCTGCTTTGGGAATTGATAGGTGGCTTAGAGATAGAAGTAGAAATATTTTTAAGGTTTTACTTATTTTTGCGGGTGTTTATCTTGCGCTGGTTATATCGCCTTTGGCCGCCGGTATTTTGAACTTACAATACTTTCAACATTCAAAGTTTGTAACAGACCAGAATGTAATGATTTCTTTGAGGAATTTAGTAATTCCTCTTTTTGTTTTTGGAACTGTGGTATTTTCGATAACGTTTTCTTATTTTAATCCGAAGTTTAAGCAGACAGCCGCAGTTTTAATCCTAATTTTAGCTTCGGTTCATATTTTTTTATTCTCACAAAAATACCTGACATTTTCCGACAGAAGTAATATTTTTCCAAGTGTGCCGGTTTTAGAGTTTATATCCGCAAACCAGGGAATTTACAGGTCGTGGGGTCTGGGAGACGCTTATTTTGAAACAAATCTTGCCACACAATACGGAATTTATTTTCCCGAAGGATATGATTCTTTGAATAACCGTTCTTACGGGGAGTTTACTTTCGGAATGCAGGGAGGCAAACTCACCGACTACGTTTTTCGGGCTGACGCCGGACTCGGAAGGACATCGACAGCCGAACTTCTGGGAAACGAAAGCAGGCGAAGGCTTATTGATCTTGTTGGCGTTAAATACCTGATTGTTAAGAAAGAAGATTTTGGCCGGGCTATGGAAAACAATTTTGAAAAAGTTTTTGAGGATGATAAATACGGTGTTTTCGAGAACGAGCAGGTTATGCCGAGGGTATTTTTGGCGTCCAATTATGAAGGACCTCCCCACCTTGACGGTTCGGGGCAAGCCCCTGAGTTGATCGAAAAGGAGAGAATAAAGCTGATTCCACAAAAATTACTGTCTGCTGATTTTGACTGGCGTAATGTTTTGGTTTTGGAAAAACCTTCGCCTGTTAGCCCCCAGTTTGGGGAGGGAAATGTGGATATTATCAAGTACGAGTCTCAAGAAGTAGTTGTTCGGACAAAATCAGACCAGCCGAAACTGCTTTTTATTTCCGACAATTATTATCCGGGTTGGAGGGCAAAAGTAGACGGCGACGAAACCGAAATTTTGCGGGCAGATTACACTTTCCGCGCTGTGCCCCTGACGCCTGGGAATCATGAAGTTGAGTTTTACTTTGACAGTCAAAGTTATAAAACGGGACTTTTGATAAGCCTGGCAGCCTTTTCTGCGATTTTATTTCTTACTTTATGGAAAAATCCACTTGCAGGTTAATAGTCACTTCGTTTTGGCCGGGTTGAATTTGCGATGCCTGGCGTTTTAGGTCTTCTCCTCCCTGGGCAAGTATCGGAATCGGATATCCAAAATCACCCTGTTCCTGAATTTTGATGACCTTGCCAACTTTTCTGTCGGAGGCTTTTGCAAGTTGATCTGCTTTTTTTCTTGCGTCTTCGACCGCGTCATCACGGGCTTTGGCTTTTACTTCTTCCAGAGTTGAGTCGTCCACCGTCAGGCTTGGTCCGTAAATATTGGAGGCACCGTTTTGGGTAAGAGTGGCAAGAACAGAATCAGCAATGTCGAAGTTTCTGACGGTTACCTCGATTGTTGTTGAAACCTGGTTGGTAGTGGTTCTTGGAACCGGGTAAATTAAAGTTTGGGCTTCGTATCCCGGCCCACCTGAAATATTCTGGGTTTTAATGTCTTTGTCTTCGATGCCTTGTGATTTTAATTTAGTAACAAGAGTTGAAACTTTTTGTTGATTTGCGCTTCTTGCCTGATCCAGGCTTTGGTTTTGAGTTTCGACTGTTGCGGTAAATTTGGCGACATTGGGTTTTACCTGAGCTTTTCCCTGAGCAGAAACAGAAATCGTTTCCAGAGGTTTGGTCTGCCAAGGTTTTGTGAAGAATGCGCCGAAGGCAATTATCAGAATCACCAGAGGCCAAATAAGGTTCGGGTTTAAGTTAAGTTTTTGTGCCACGTTTGTAATTTTAACAGATTATGTTAAATTAGCCACTATGTTTTTACTCGCGGATGATTGGTGGCAAATTGCGGCAGCAGGTGAAAAAGGACTCGGTGTTTTTGCCATGAAGGAGATAAAAGCAGGAACCATTATCGGTGATTACCTGGGAAAAGTAATAAAAACCGCCCGGTACGATCTTGACCGTGATAAGAAAGGATTATTTCTTATGTACTTTACAGACCAAGCCTCCATTTACCCAAATTTAAAAAAACCCGGCATTCATCTTCTCAACCACTCTTGCAGACCAAACTGCTGGATCTATACATACTATGGTCACTCTCTGTTTTTTGCACTGAGAAAAATTAATCCCGGGGAAGAGCTGACAATTTCCTACTTGCTTAGTCCAAAGGACGAGATTTGTAATCCCTGCGTGCACACATGCAAATGCGAAAGTAAGTTTTGCACCGGCACTATGCACTTATCACGCGATAAATACGAAATATGGCAAAAATTTCAAAATAATCAGAAGAAAAAAAGCAAAAAAATAAAGGTCGTGTTTGGTAAAAATCTGCCGAAACTTACCACTTATCCAAAAAGAGTTCCCAATAACCCAATCTATTCCCTAATTGCAAACATGTGAGCAATATGAGGATTAATTCTACCAAATTGCTAAGACTTGAATTTACGAAGAGCAATTCCCAAGGGAAGCGCGCCAAACATTGCTGCTAGCTCAAAGGGACTTGCCCCTGTTGCAGGGAGGGTTTTGGGAACGGATGCTACGACTGGTGTTGTCTGCTTGTTTACGTTTTTAATATCAACGTTAACATTGTTATTGTTTGTGTTGGTATTTGTGTTGACGTTTGTAATGTCACCTGCGCCACTTCCCGACACGTTAACATCTACACTTACCTGTGGAGAAGGCGAGGGCGAAGCGTCCGCGAAAACAGGGGTAGTAAAAAAAGTTAGGGCAGGAGTGACTATTGTGAGGACTATTAGTTTCTTATTCACTCCGGCTTATATTATACATCCTTGTCAAGGATGACTTTACCACCAATGTTCAAGTTCATGATGCAGGTCGTGAGCTTCCTGCGAATCAAAATGTCTGCCACAGAGCATACATGTGAATCTCGGTGCCATTTTACACCTCCTTTTCACCTGCTCACTTTAAAGGTTTTTTTTGAAAAAGCTGTTAGAAATTTGTAATAGGATTACAAATTTAGCAAATTACCAGCGGTTGTTGTTGGATCTTGAGTAGCCGCCGCTTTGATTTTGCGGACGATCTTCTTTCGGTCTGGCTATATTTACAACTAATTTTCTGCCATCAAGTTCGAAGTTATTAAATTTCTTAATTGCTTCTTCTGCTTCATGGTCGTTGGACATTTCCACAAAGGCAAATCCTTTGCTTTGTCCTGAAAATTTATCGGTAATTAAGTTTAAACTTACTACTTTGCCAACCTGGGCAAATAGTTCTTCAAGCTGTCCACTAGTTGCGCTATATGGAAGACTTCCTACGAATAATCTTTTTGTCGTCATTTTTTTCTCCTTTCTTAAAATTCACCTAAATGAGTGTGTTAAACAGTCTATAGATACGAAGTTATCGAGGTATAGAAAAGCTATTAATTCTCAAATTAAGTAGAGGAACTATAGCAGAATTTTAATCACTAGTCAACTATAGGGCTTCAGCGAAACTAGCGAGTTTATCGAGGGATTGATTCCAGCCTTCTTTCATATTTTTCAGCATTTTGCCTTCTATACCCGAGGTATCAGGGTAGTATAAAGTCATTTTTGTTTTGCTTGCCCCGCCCGGCAGGCCAGCTTGTTCTTCAAAGGAAATCTCCACATTTGATTCCATAGGAAAAGTATGTGACATTCCATAGTGTGCAGCTGAGACAATATTGCCTTTTTCATCGGCGAAACTATCCGTTACCGCAATCTTTTTCATCGGGTCGATTTCTCTGTATGTTCCTGTGCTCCAAAAATCCTTGTCAAATTCCGTGCCCGCAGGTCCGTGCATCGCAACAAGATATTTTCCGCCAACTCTAAAATCGATTTTTGCCGAAGGACAGGTAAAATCTTTCGGTCCCCACCACTGTTTAAAAGTTTCTGCGTCAGTCCAGGCTTTCCAGACGGTTTCAACAGTAGCATCAAAAATTCTTGTGATTAGCAGTTCGTTTTTATTCATTTATCATTATTTTACAAGTCCAACTTGCTAATTTTTGTAAGGAATCGGTATTAATTGTGTAAATTCCCTGATGTTTTAAAGTAGAAAAAACCGATAACGCCAAAAACTACTATACTTGCAATAATCATCGAATATTCCCAAAAGAAGGAAGGCTGATTGCCGGTTGTGATGTCGTCTAAAGCCAACCAATCAAGCAGGAGAAAAGCCAAAAGTGCTGCCGGCAACGATGCTCTTTTCATAATCTAATTATAACAACAGGTCCGATGTGATGGTCAGGTTGTTTACGGCAGGAATTTTGATTCGTCATGCGTTACGTACATGATGTCGTTAGGTTGTTTATTCAGAAACCTGCCCGGGCCATCCATCATGCTGCTCATAAACTTTCTAGCCGTAATAGCACCATTCTCTTCCTGGAAGAAAAGTGAAGTTAAGACATAAGGCGTATTTATATCAAGCTGCATTGCCGTACACGCACCGGCTGCCTGAAGCGCGCGGGCAAGAGAGTTGGCAGAAAGGCTGTTGCCGGCGGCAACCAAGAGATCACCGTTTTGTGTAAGGCCGATTGCCGAGCGCCAAGTGATGAATTCTGCGGAATTAACTTCTACATAGCCCCAGACGTCATTGTTTGTTCCCTGGTCTCGTGCCGCCTGAGTTACGTTGCAGTCTTCAACCAAAAGAACCGCGTTCTGGCGGACAGCCACCATATTTTCGTCCCAGACGAGGTCGCGCCCCCACTGGCCCATTAATATTGTGCCATCTCCCATAACCGCAACACTGGCAAGACCATTCCGCAGGGGCCTATACTCCTTGCCGTCGGCTACCATACCATAACCGCCGTGCGGACCTCTAAATCCTCCGTTCCATGCAACAAGTAAATTCGGACGGTCTGATTCAGGAATAATGCCGGGCCCCCTGATTCCACGATCTCCCCCGGGGTCATCAAATCCTCCTGTCATATGAAGGCTGATACGCCTTTTATCAAGAAGAAGAACGCCGACAGTTGCATAAGGGCGGGCCGAATCCGGGTTTATAAAAGTCTTTGCCATTAATATATCCTCGGGTGATGTACGTGGCAGGCCGTCTATTGTCCAGACTCCTTCTGTGGCGTCTCTTTGTAGTATAGGTCTGGTTTCAGGAAGTATCAGCGGCGCGGGTTTTGGAGGCTCGGGAGGCGCCAGAATAAAAAAAGAGTTATCGATAACGGGCTCATCGTATGAAATTGCCGGAGAAGCGGATGTAGAATCAGGACCACTTACAACTTCCTCAGTTTTATCAAACGGATTTGTTCTGCCGCCAAAAAGTTTGAAATCCAGCTGGTCTTTTTGATCCTGAAGGTAGAAAAACCACCTCTCAATTCTAGCCGTATTCTCGTCTCCTATTACACTTCTGCTGAATTCCGCTACTTTATCAAGGTTTTTATCGGCATATACTCCGAGCGCAATAGTTACCGAGGCAACAATGGTTGCCCCTATGCCAAGCTTTGCCTTTGGGCCCAGTCTTTTGTGCGCTTTTGGTGCAATTTCCGGTGGGGCTACAGGAATTCGATACCCTTCAAGCTCTTTTCCCATGAGGGAAGTATATCAGAAGCCAAAGTCGAAGGGTTGGACGACGTGAATGAGATATACTCAAGAAGGAAGGGAGGCGAAAAATATGAAAATGCTCATCATTATTATTCTTGTTATACTCGGACTCTATTGGCTTATTGACCATACGGCTCCGCTGCCGCTAAACCACGAACAATTTGGTTTATATCAGCACGGCGTGCACAGAATTGTAGGAGTTGTTTTTCTGGTAGCAGCCGGCTTGGTATGGTGGATGTGGAAAGCGAAAAAAACCGAGTAATGAAATAACACGTACTCGCCCGCGAAATATTTATTATCGAGGCTTCGCCAAACAGCTATCCTCAGTTTGGATATAAAAGACTGTAAACATTGTCTCTTTTATCTTTAATCTCCTTCTGGTTTATTGATAATTTTGATTGCTTTTCCACGATGTAAGGAATTTCGGCGTTATTGGAAATTAAATTAAAAACATCTATTCTTGCCGGACCAAATTCCGCCTTCTTTTGGTATATGGCCAAACCATATTTGGATTTATTTATTTTTAAATTCTCAAGTTTGGAAACCGACAGGTCTTTTGAGGCCAAACCTATAAATGCCCCGTTTATTTCCAGGTCGTTTGCAATAAGGTTGCTATTTTCACCTACACTTACACCTTTGTCGCCAGCATCTTCAACCACGACTTTTCGAATTTCGACATTGCCTCCTGATACGTCAATCGCATCCTCTCCCAAGTTCTTGAATGTAGAATTTTCAATCTTACCATCTGTGAAATCCATATCAATCGCATCCAGCGAAGTATCGTAAAAAGAAGTTGAGTCGACATTAACACTGGTCCTGACTATATTCAGTGCGTCTTCCGATTTAATCTCTGAGAAAAGAGTATTAACTATATTCACGGGAGATTCATAAAAAGTTATGCAACCGGTCAATCCCCATGCCAACTTGTTGGCGTTGGTCAAATTCCTGAAAACCGCGTTTTTAATTGTTGAAACATCTTTAGCCCCTATCACAGCAAGCCCTTGACCTGTTCCATCGGAAGACTCGATCACTACAGGGTTGGAACTTGTTCCGGTAATATTTATTGGAGATTGCAAAAAAATTACTGAAGAATTCAGCAAATCAAGATTAACTCCACTACCGATATTAAAAACATACCCGGGCGGTGCAATTATGTTTTTATCAACTTTCCACTTGCCGGGGATGACGTTTATTGCTTTTTTTTCTATATCTGTTGCCAAAAAATTAAAATCTTCAACGTTGGTTTTCAATCTTGTCAAGTCGGCGATTGAGCTATCGTCAAGTCTTGACCAAAGAAAAACGGGATCTTCTCTTTGCTTATTTAATCCATCAATGCTGTATTTGATATTAAGATTTGTAGCTCCGTTAAAATTGCCCAAAGGTGAAATAAAGGTATATTGTTTATAGTCAACCAACTGGCCCTGCTTTTTTGGGGGGATAATCAATCTTTTTGCAGGCCCGGCCGAAAAGCTAGCCGGACCTTCTGAAGTAATACCAAGAATCTCGACTGGTAGATCCTGTATATTGCCAATTTCAACAGTGATCGAGTGGCCGTCGGTTTCAATTAAATAAGCATGGACTCCTTTGATTGGATTGAGCTTTTCCCTGATATACTCTTGGTTTTGGTAATACTTGTTCTTCAAAAAGACAAAATCAGGAAAGTCACTATAGATAATTTTTAGATTTTTATCCAAATCACCATTTAATCTTTCGAAAAGATCATCCAGATAAGAAGTCTCAGAAACTTCTTCCAAACTTTTAATATATTTTTCAACAAACTCCTCGTCTCTAAAAAAAAGTTCGACAAACTGTTTTGTTCTACCCTCTGCTTGATTTACAAACCAACTTCCAACCCTGTTGATACTCGAAAGCTCCATCCCAACAATCTCGACTTTAGAAGTGATCGGATTATAGTAAAATTTAATATCAGCAGGGTCTAAAGCCTCCGAAGCAAAAAGCGCTCGCAGTGCCAGACTTTTGGCTAATTTATCTACATCAAAGACGTCGGAAGTACTGGCCGTTCTTTCCCTGAATGCTTCGAGTAGCGTTAGGGCTTTTTGGGCAAAAGCTACCTGCTGGTTATCAAGCAGAACTTCATTGTCATTAACTATTCCAGTCGGCATCGTCAAAAAACGTCCTATCTGACTGCTAGTTAAACCTTCTCCTCGTGCCTGACCCCTGGCCCATTCTCCGACAAGCAGGTTTTGGTCAAAATCCAAAATCGGACCGGCGATTCTTTCATTGCTCTCTATTAACCGAAAGCTTAAGTCTTCTTCCAAAATATAAATTCCATTATTCGAACCGTTGACGTTAACCTTTACAAAACTGACGTTTGGAGCAATTTGGCCCTCGCGTTTCATTGCTCTGGTGAAAAGCCATTCGTCAATGTATCCTCTTGTTTGAGGATGCATTATGGAGAAATCTGTAAGACCAAAAAGTGCCTGGTCTTCTTCAATGTGTATTTTAAAAGACCATTTTTTAGGATCGCGCCAATGGTCTGCCAAAATACCTCTGAGTCTCAAACGTGCTTTAACCGTACGGTCACCGACCGTAATTTTTGCCGAGACAAAACTATTGGGGGTAGACACCAATATGTGGTTTTTCATAGCCTCTTCCCTCTGAGCTGAAATTTTCAACAAATCTTCAGGTTTAATTTCAATAACCATGCTTTGGGGACTGGTAGTTATTTTTGCAATCGTTTGTCTTGTATATTTTGTGGCAAATGTTTTAAAAAGCCTTGCCGGCGAACGATTGACAAAAAATAAGTATGCAAGAGCTGCCGCAGTAAAAATAATAAGGCCGAGAAGGTAGATTTTTAGACGTCGCGATCTGCGCAAGGCTCTTGGTAGGATTAATTTCCTCAATTGCACTAGGCAATAATAACTTACGATTACTGAGTCTTCAAGTGAAAATATAACTATAATTCCTCACGCAAGTACCAGAAAGGTAAGTATACATTCCCGAGTTCTTGCCCGGCTTCGTGTAAACCGGCAGCCCACATTCCGTCTTTTTTAAGACTGTAAGGTTTGACCTTTGCCAAAACGACAGCAAGTGCACTGGCATCATGCAGAATTGCGTTCATATAGGGATATGGTTCTAATCCCTCAAGCTTAAACGGTTTTCTCTTTCCCGGATAAGGATTCGAGTCAAAGTAACTTTGAACTTTCCCCGCCAAAACTTCCTGCTCGGGAGAAGGTGAGATCCCTTTTGCCTCTTTTGACATATTGTTGCGAACTATAAATATCAATTTACCAAAAGTCAATCAAAAATGTATTTGACAATATATCTTGCAAAAACCACACTCAGTTTATGAGGGGTGCAATTTGGTTACTTTTGCCGGTAATTATTGTGCTTGCTGTTGCGGGCTTAGTGTTTGTTTTTTGACAAAAAGGAGTAAATCCACCTTCAGTTTCCCAAAACCAGATCGATAAGTGCTTTTTTATTAAGGTCGATTTTGGGAGGCAATGAAGCTAGATCGTGTGGATCTAGTGGATGAAATGGCATATGAAGCCTAATATGTCGTATTTTTCCCAAAAAAGCAATATATTGCGACTAATTCGAGGCTAAGTATAACAAGACCAAATCTTGTTCTACTTAATAGACAACATTAGAACCTATTATTCACGCAGTTTTTTGGCCAACTCTGCTAATTCTTTGTCATCGGCTCTCTTATAATCATGTGAGGAGATATAGCCTTCGTACTTTTCAAAGAATTTGTTGACTTCAGATGACAACTTTCGCCACTTTTTCATATTGGTGGTTCCATGCATCGGAAAGAGTTTTGAATGGACATGATCTACTCCGAAACCTTCAAATATCATTCCAGTTCGTTCAACATCTTCAAGTTTTGAATCAAGAAGTCTTGCAACTTTTTTAGAGGCGATTACTAAATTAGTTAAAACGTTATCATCTAAGTCAAAGGCATAGCTCGGATAGTGTTTTTTAGTGGTAACGATTGTGAATCCTTTTGTATTCGGGAAAATTGATAAGAAAGCTATATATTCATCATCCTCCCAAAATTTATGGGAAGGCACTTGTCCTTCAATAATTTGGCAAAAGACACAATTTTCCACGTCCAAAGTATATCAGAAGCCGAAATTTGAGGCTAAATGTATATTTACTTAAACTTATCTAAAAATTCCGCAGGAGCAACAATTTGTATTCGATTATACCCGCCCAAAGTTAATAAATCCTTATCTCCAGTAATCAGGAAATCACACTTACCAACCACCGCTGTTTCCAAAACTTTGTTATCGTCAGGATCTCTCAGATTAAAATCTTTACCCGCCAAAGGAACGATTTGAGAGATAGAAGAAATATAAGAAACCGTGCCATTTGCGGCATAAAGCGGAGTATTAAAAGATGAAACTAATTTTTCTTTTACTTCTTCAAGAATGAAGTCCGAGGTTATAGATACAATTTTTTGATCTTCAATTAGGTTTACTATCTTCGCTGGTTTTCCAGAAAAATAGAGTGCAGAGAGCCAAACATTGGTATCATTTACGACTCTTGGAATTTTTGGTACCACTTCTGCCTCTCTCCACAGCTTCTAAAATATCCCTTTCCATTAAACCTTTCTCTTTGGCATAGGACCTAAATGGAGCTGCTAAAATTTCCCAAGACAGCTTACCTTTTTCAAAAAGAAGGTATGTTCTAACAGCAGAACGGATAAATTCAGAACGTGAACTGTATTTTCCTTCAGCTACCTGTTTTTCGATTTCCGCAGATAAATTTTTCGGAAGCGAGATAGTGGTTGTAAATTGCATAACTATGTTAAATATTAACAAAAATTAACATAAATATCAACATCCATAAAACTTTTTTATGCTAAGCGTATTTGGGAATTTTGCTATGTGGTTATATTAATAATAACAATGCTCCGCAGGTAGGATTCGAACCTACAACCCTTCCCTTAACAGGGGAACGCTCTACCATTGAGCTACTGCGGATCGTTAATGTGCGAAGCCAATTTTAGCATTTAAAATGCTGTTCATCAATCTGATGTCTGCGGAGTATAATTACAAAAAAGATGGAGGGCGGTACTTTAGATTTTATGGCGGAAGTTATGGACCAAAAGAAGAAAATTTTAGATTTTATAAAAAAGCACAAAATTAGTGTTATTGCGACTGTTAATTTGGAAAATAGATATCCACGGTCCGAAGACCGTGGTTCTCTGATCTTCGCTCAAAATTCGCTTCATCCCCGACTTGAAAGTCGGGGTTTTTTCGCACAGAATAAACCCGAGGCAGCGGTTGTTGATTTTGCCCAGACAGAGAATTTGGAGTTGATATTTCATACTCTGGCAAGTACCAGGAAAGCTCAAAATATCCAAATAAATAAAAATGTAGCTTTTGTCATCGGTTGGGACGAGAACATCACCGTGCAATATGAAGGTGAGGTCGGAGAGATTTCAGATTCAGAACTGGAACAGGACAAAAAATTATATCTTTTGAAGATACCGGAAGCTGTGAAATGGATAAACGAGGATGAAAGTAAATTTTTCAAGGTGTCTCCACGATGGATCAGATATTCAGACCTGAATTTAGACCCTTGGGAAATATTTGAAGTCAGGTTTTGATGGGGAAGGTCGGGAAGTATATTTTTTTTGCCCTCATAGCCTTAAATTTAATTCTGGCTTCATGGTATGTTCTTCACGGAGATTTATATACACACTCCGACATTTCGCGCGACCTTCTTCTTTTGGGTGAAATTTCGGAAAAGAAAATTGTTCTTATTGGCCAGCGGGCGGGTATTGACCAGCTTTTCCACGGTCCGCTTTGGCTTTATCTAAATCATCCCGCGTATCTGTTGGGCGGAGGCAATCCTGTTGCCGTAGGCTGGTTCTGGATAGTTTTAAGTATGTTTTTTCTTGTCGGTAGCTTTTTTGTGGCCCGTGATTTATTGGGGAAAACCGCGGCATATTATTTTGTACTCTTGCTTTCAACTTTTCTTATCAGCCATGCGAAGGATATGAGCCATCCGATGGGGGCACTTTTTACATCGCCTTTTTTCTTTTTTGCATTTTATAAATACGTAAAGACACTGAAAGCAAGATATTTAGTTTTTAGCGTTCTTCTTGCGGGTGTAATGCTTCAATTTGAAATGGCCGGAGGGATACCTTTTTTGCTGCTTTTGGTACTATTTTCGGTCTATTTGATAGTAAAAAAGCGCAATTTCGCACATTTTTTGGCGTTTTTGACACTTTTTTTGCCAATTTCGACATTTATTTTATTTGATATACGTCATGGTTTTGTACAACTGCAAGGATGGGTCAATTTTTTATCTGAGGAGAGCGCTGCTGTTAACTATTTGAAGATTATAGGCGACAGACTGAATTTTATAACTACCGCGGGTACCCCATTTTTGTTTGTTTTCAGGCATGAGTGGGTATTGATGGATATTGCAAACAGATTGATATCCGTTACTTTTTTCGGGCTTATTTTGCTTATGATGCGCAGAGGCGTTCAAAGAGGTTTCTTTGCACTTTTTCTTTATTTTTATTTTGGGTACTTTTTTATCGCTTCACTTAAACACGGAGCTTTGCTGATTCATCAGGCTTTTTCGCTTGTGCCCTTGGTTTTTTTGGCTTTTGTGGCGCTACTTGGGACAAAATACAAGCAATTTATTACAATTCTTTTGATTGGGATTATTGCGGCAAACGAAATAGCTGCAATTGAGTACGTAGACGCATCAATTGATTTTAGGGGAAAAAGCGAAGATTCGTGGAGTTTTTTACATAGACTGGAGAAAGATATTTTTGAAGGCTCGGACGCGGAATTTGGATATTTTACATATTCACCAGATGCGTTTTCTTATCAATCCAAAGCCGCCATGGTTTACGGAGCCCTGGAGCATCCAGACAAACGCGCCTTTTATTTTGAAAAGATGCCTGTTACTTATTTGGTGTTGGCACCTGCGGCTTTATCTGATCCTTACGCAAAGTATTTCAAGGCTGACTGGTGGACCAAAAACACTCTTCGAATTGATAAACAACCTCAAAGCGCGATTGACTACCCGAATGGTTACAGAGTTGAAAGATATGAACTTACGCCTGAGGAAATGACTGTACCTTGGGATAAATCTGGCGACACCGGAATACATTTCAGATAAATTTTATTTTTAAACCGAAAGATTAAACCGACAGACGATTTCTTATTCTCTGGAAAACGTTCGGTTTATCAAAGAGCGATTGGCGCGCGAAGTAGTGCCTGGTTTCTTTAAGCCTGGCATTTTCCATTTCCAGATTATGCATTTTGTTTTCCAGCGTGGCCAGATTATTTTCGGCCACTTTGATTTTTCTGTCTTTTCCGAAAATCGTCATTGCAGCGGAAAGTGATTCTGTGAGGCTAAAAATAAGAGAGAGAATTACTCCGGTGACCATTGAAATAATTGCAATTATGTAAACGGGAATATTGGGGGCAATGTACTGGCCGAACCTCAGGTCTACAGGTTCCGAGTTCTGGAGTGCGAAATAAGAGAAGATAAGTGCTACCAATAATCCAAAAACAAAACCTATCATGTTAAAGACCAGTTTAGCCTGTGGTTGTGAAAGTTCTATCAGAACCAAGTAAGAAACAGGTAATAAACTACTCACACTAGTTTGATATAATTTGCGGGTGACGTGGTAGTTCAACACAACTTGCGCCCGCAATTTTTTAATGAAGAAAGCCTTTTTGCTTCTTCTTTTAATATTTTTACTTGCATCTTTTTTAAGACTTAAGAACCTGGC
>MFAZ01000040.1:39607-51188 GCA_001776335.1 Candidatus Curtissbacteria bacterium RIFCSPHIGHO2_01_FULL_41_11
TTTTATTATCGGAGGTTCGTTTTTTCTGGTTTTAGCAAAAAAGAATAAGTGGAAATTCAAGTGGCTGTTTTTGGCAAGTGTATTTTTTGCTTTTTCTTTTTATACCTACTTTGCCACAAGAATTTTTACTCCGCTTTTTTTGGCGGGGATTTTAATTTTTTGGAGAAAAGATTTTATGAATCTTTTTAAGAAGTACAAATCGAGGACTTACTTTGCAATATTTATTTTTCTTTTGATTTTGATTCCGTTTATCGTGCACATGGCAAGCGGTGCTGGCTTTTCCAGATTCAATCAGGTCTCCAGAAAAACAGATTTAAGATCCGGTCTGAGCTTGTATCTAAAACATTTTGAACCCAAGTTTGTTTTTTTCTACGGGGATGCGGATTACCCAGGCCAGCAGATTATCAGGCATTCGGTTTCCGGAATGGGGCTTTTTTACAAATGGCAGTTGCCGTTTTTTGCAGCCGGACTATTGTTTTTAATTTTTGTTTCCAAAGCGCAAAAAGATGCCAGAAATTTGGTCTTCTTGATGCTGGCGCTTTACCCACTGGGAACTGTTGTTTCCGATGCTATGACGCCCTATGCGACAAGATCAGTTATCGGAGTGGTTCCATATACGCTTTTAGTCAGTTATGGTATTTGGCGGTTTTATAGGGTGCTGACTTTTATGCCGCTTAAACTTGTTTTTGTTTTAGTTGTCGGTTTGGCTTCGGTTTTTTATTTAAACCGCTTTTGGTCGCTTTATAAAACTTATGAAAATCGTGCCTACGGATATTCCGGTTTTCAATACGGGGCCAGGGAAGTTGTGCAGTTTTTTATGAGCAGAGGTGATTCAATTAAAATTTTGGACGGAGGTTTTGACGGCAAGCAAGCTTATTTGAATTTTTACAGCAAGGGTAGTTGTGAAGGCTGTTATGCGTCAGATCCAAATTATGAAGACTCTTCTGTTAAGAAACTAATTGCAGTTTCTGTTGATAATCTGGATGCTTTTAACAGCAGGTACGAGGGATTAGTTGTAAAAAAGATATATTATCCTGACAATCGGGAGGCCTTCTATATTTTTGAGGCGACTTCCAAGATTACTCCTTAATCCGGTCTTTGAATTCTTTTAGTAAGTCTTTTTAGACTTACGCAAACTTTTTTAATTTTTAATTTTTTCTGGAAAAAGTTTATAGAGTTTAGTAATCTTTGGATCTATTACCAGTTGGCAGTATGGCTGGCTTTTGTAATTTTCGTAGTAATTTTTGTGGTAGTTTTCGGCTTCGAAGAAATTCTTATACGGTACAATTTCGGTGATGATTTTGTCGCGATATAGTTTTTGCATCTTGGACTTTAATTTTTCCGCAGATTTTTTCTGTTCTTCTGAATGATAAAAAATTGATGAGCGATATTGGGTGCCTATATCGTTTCCTTGCCTGTTTAGGGTGGTTGGGTCGTGAAGTTTGAAAAAGACTTCTAAAAGTTTCTCAAAAGAAATTACTTTTGGATCAAATTTAATCTGGATTGCTTCGGCATGGCCGGTGTTGCCAGAGCACACTTGTTCGTATGTAGGATTTTGTCCGCCATCCGGCGGATTGCCGCCACTATATCCCGGGGTGACGGTGAGAACACCTTTGAGCCTTTGAAAAATAGCTTCTGTGCACCAAAAGCAGCCGCCTGCAAGAGTCGCCACGTCCGCCAAAGACTGAGTCTTAGGCGATGTCGGGCGGGCAGTTTCCATCGCTATATTGTATCAGCTGTAAATGATATGAAAGTGTAGCCGTTAAACGTAGCCTCAGTTTTTGGATTTTTTAGGTCGCGAGGGAGATTATTTGGGTCAGGAGTAATTATCCAGGTTTTGCTTTGTGTTTTGACAAATTGAGGAAGGTTGGTATAGTCGAGAATCCACCATTCGCCGGCCTTGCCGCCATTTTTTTGGACCATGAAGACCTTTTTGTGATCAGAGTAGTAAAGGAAAGAAGTAAAATCGTGGTCATCCAAAATTACCGTATCTTCCTGCTGGATTAAACTTGCGGCGTGTTTGCCCAAATCGGCGCCGACTTTTGAGCGGTCGGGGAATATGTTTTCGATTCTTATAACATTGTAAATTTGGGCGATTGTGACTATTGCGATTAGGACCGTTGTTATTTTGGGATAATCCTTAATCATTTTTGAGGCGAAATAGCCGACTATTATTGTAAGCAAGGGATAAGCGGGCAGATTGTACCAACGCAGTTTTTCGGAAAGAAAATTAAGCGGAAAAATAAAAAGGAAAACTGCCGCCACAAGTGATACTAAGACCTTTTTTTCTTTACTTGCGATATTTTTTCCGACATAAATTGCGGCTGTGGCTATTGGTATCCACCAAAATCCAACGTCTCTTATCAAATCCCCAAAATAACTCATGGAAAAAGAGGACAGGGGTAATTTGAGAAGATTTCCGCCGGGGCTTAGAACATACCAGTCAAAAAACGGCTTGCCGAATTTTATTGTTCCCAAAACATACCACCAAAGGGATGAGATTAGTGCTGATGATGTTATCAGGATAAGGTTTTTGGGCAGCTTTTTTGTTGTAGATATAGAATAAAGAGTAATTAAAAGTGCCGGAAACAAGCCCAGAAAGTAGCCTTTTGTTAAAAACCCGAGACCCAGCGAGATTCCTGCCAAAGCGGGAAATAACTTTGATTCGTTTGAGCGCAGATAAAAGTAAAAGCTTGATAAGAAGAGACATACCAGAAGTCCGTCTAAGTTTCCGCTTGCAAAGCGGATAACAACTTGTCCCAGCGTCAGAAAAACTAAAGCAGACAGCAAACCACAGACAGGGTTAAATAGTTTTTTGCCGATAAGATAGACCAGAAGTGTCGCAACAGCGGCTGCCGTTGCCGAGACGATTCTTGCCTGCCATTCTTCTCCGCCAGCTGGCGGAGGTGAAAATTTAAAAAAAGGCAGCGAGAGCCAGAAATAGAGAGGGGGCTTGTCGAAATAATATTGGCCGTTCCAGAAGGGAACCATATATCCGTAGGTTCCACTGGCCATATTCTTGATAATTTCCCCGTACCAGGCTTCGTCCCAGTTCCTAAGAGGATAACTTCCAATATTTCTAAAAAAAGTAATGAAAGAAATTAAAAAAATCCCAAGTCCGGGAAGCATAAGAGGTATGTTATCTCAGTTTGATTGTGGTGGCAATTAAATCGGCAGTGAACATGTGGCCTTCTTGTGAAGGATGAATACCGTCATGGCTGCTGACCAGTGTGCTGTCACCCCAGTTACCATATATTTTTGATTTATCGAAGGCGTCAATTAGAGGTATGCCCAGGTTTTTAGATAAATTGACTGCGTTTTGCAATTGTTCGACGATGTGTAAAGCATGAGTGCTTGCCATATCTTCCGGCCAGTTGATTCCGCCGGGACCTTTGCCGAAGCCGGTTTTAAGAGGTGCAATTTCAGCTAATATGTAGACTTCACTGCCGGTATTTTTGGCTCTTGAGACTAATTCGGTTAACGTTTGCCAATGGCGGTCTCTGTCGTGCTGGGGAAACGGATTGTAAGCAAATGAAGCAACTATGAGAATATCCGGTTTGAGTTTTGGAAGCGGGGGAAAGTTTCTGGTTTGATATGAAAACGGCTGATCGAATCTTGCCAAACCCTGGGCTACGTTTTGGCCACCAATTCCATAGTTGTAGAGCTTGAAATTTGTTGTGGGATAACGAGCTTTTAAGCTTGCTTCCAAGTATTCCAGGTTTTCTCCCATTGTATCGACCATAGAATCACCGAAAATTGCTATTTGGTATGAGGATTTGGAGAGTTTGGGGACGGGCGAGGGGGAAGGACTCGGCATGGGCGTGGGTGTCTCGATTGGGGAAGGTGTCGGGTTGGGGGAAGGAGACTGAGTGTTTGCAGACAGAATCTGCGAATTTTGTGGAGGGTAAATTAGATTGTAGCCAATATACGGAATGACGATTAAGAGAGTGATTATGAGGATGGGAAGAGGATTTTTAAGGAGTCGCAAAAACACGCTATTTAATATCTACTTTGGAGTCTGTGGTGTCAAGAACGGTAAATGGCTCTACTATTTCTACTTAAGCTGTGATAATTTAATCAGTAATGAATCAAGCAGAAGCTCATAATCTGGAAGCACTTTCCAAATTGGTGCGGTATTACATTTTGCGGATGAGTACTAAAGCCGGGTCGGGGCATCCGACCTCTTCTCTTTCGGCTGCAGATATTATGACGGCACTTTTTTTTGGTCATTTGAAAGGGGGACTTGATCACGTTATTTTTTCAAAAGGCCATGCGTCTCCTCTTCTTTACGCACTTTACGCCGTAGCTGGAGAAATTTCAGAGGAGGAACTTGATACTTACCGCAAATTCGGAAGTATTCTGGAGGGGCATCCCAATCCCCGTTTTAAGTTTGCAGAAGTGGCAACAGGATCTTTGGGTCAGGGTCTTTCCGTAGGCGTCGGAATGGCTATCGCCCTTCGGGCTCAAGTTCAAAGTTCAAAGTTCCCGACAAAGTCGAGGCTCGCCTCTGGCGGCAAAGTTAAAAGTTCACCGAAGGTTTACGTTTTGATGGGAGACAGCGAGATGAGTGAAGGGTCCATTTGGGAAGCAGTACAAATAGCAGCTTATTACAAACTCAACAATCTGGTGGGAATCATTGACGTTAACCGGCTTGGGCAGAGCACGCCGACAATGCTGGAGTGGGACGTAAACTCTTACGCCAGGCGTGTTGAATCTTTTGGATGGAGTTTGGCTGTTGTCGACGGACATAATCTTGAGCAGATCAACAAGGCATTTTCTGAAAGTGCCAAAGCCACCAAGCCTTTCATGATTTGCGCCAAGACTATTAAGGGGAAGGGGGTTTCATTTTTAGAAAATAAAGAAGGGTGGCACGGGAAAGCGCTGTCACAGGAGGAATTTGAAAAAGCAGTGAAGGAGCTTGGAGAGGTAGATCGCATGTTGCGAGGGAAGATAGAGAAACCAGATCGTAAAGTTCAAAGTTCAAAGTTCAAAGTTCAAAGTTTAAGTTCAAAGTTCAAAGTTGATTATAAATTGGGGGAGGAGGTTGCGACAAGAAAAGCGTACGGGGAGGCACTTGCAAAACTGGGTGATATCAATCCCGATGTTGTTGCTTTGGACGGAGAAACCAGCAATTCTACCTACAGCGAAATTTTTCGGAACAAACACAAGGACCGATATTTTGAAATGTTTATTGCCGAACAAAACATGGTCGGTGCCGCTTTGGGACTTTCCAAGCGCGGCAAAATTCCTTTTGTCTCGACGTTTTCCGCTTTTATGACTCGTGCATTTGACCAAATAAGAATGAGCGCATACTCCATGGGTAATGTTAAATTTGTGGGATCTCATGGGGGAGTTTCTATCGGTGAGGATGGGCCAAGTCAGATGGGCCTTGAAGATATCGCGATGTTCCGGGCCGTTTTTGGGAGTGTTGTTTTGAATCCTTCAGACGCAGTCTCCTGCGCAAAATTGGTTGCCGCGGCAGCAGCGCATGATGGGATTGTCTATATAAGGACTGCAAGGCCGGCGACACCGGTTATATATGACAGCCGTGAGGAGTTTAAAATCGGCGGCAGCAAAATTGTCAGGAGTTCAAAGAGGGACTCTATAACTATTGTTTCCTGCGGTGTAACGCTGCATGAGGCAATCGCGGCAGCCGACAAATTGAAAAAGGACGGAATTGGTGTTTGCGTGATTGACGCTTATTCAATAAAACCGATAGACGAGAAAACAATTAAGGAGGCAGCAGGTGGAACAAATAATCTGGTTTTAACTGTAGAAGATCATTATTTTGAAGGAGGTTTGGGAGATGCAGTTTTGAATATTTTTTCCGAGAAAGACGGAGTGAGAGTTTTCAAATTAGCAGTTTTAGTGATGCCGATGTCAGGAAAAAGCTCAGAGCTTTTTGATTATGAGGGGATCAGCTCAAATAGTATTGTTAAAAAAGTAAAAGAATTAATTGCTCCTTAATGTTTAGCTGCTTGTTAAAAAGCGCGTAGTCATTTATATTTTTGATTAGTCTATTTAAATTGCTATGCTCCCGGCCTGAATTAAGTTTTGCCTTTCGGTCTCGAGATTACTGTATCCAATCGTTAGACCTTCTCTGGATGCAAGAGCAATGCCTTCGACCAAGCTTCTTATCTTGTAAACATTCGAGCGCGTTAGGTGCTCTACAAAAATTTCCGGTCCACCTGTCAAACTTTGAACGTGAACGCGGCCAAAGAAAGGGCCGCTGGAGGCGTTAACGCAGGCGATGTCGGTTGCCATTATCGAGTTTACGCGGTTAAGCCATGGTCCGTCATTTTGCACATGTATTATTCGCAACTCTTCGATTATCAGTTGATCCGGGAACAATGTTAGCGGAAAAACCTGACGAAAGCGGCCAAGGATTTTGGACTGACCATTGGTGACAAGCGGTTTTGCGTGCAAAATATGATCAAGGCGCCAAAGCTCGCTTTGTGTTGGGTATCTCATTTTCACCTCACTTTCCGCTTAACGGCAAGAAGGCGAACTTGAATTTTCTGAAATATTTATACCCTTTCTACTCTGATATTGCAGTTAGAATAGTTACAGTTCATATGTTAGATTGCTTACACAATTTTATTTATGTCAAATTTCAGGGTACAACACACTACAAATTTTTTGGTAGATTTTCAGTTAGAAAAATTACAAATTTTTTGTGAGGTAAATTACCACTGTGCTAGAATAGCGGCGTGAAGAAGTCTGGTCTTCATGAGCTGGACAGCATCTTTAGCAACCTTAAGCCAATCCATTTTAAGCGAGGAGAAATTGTTATAAGAGCCGGAGATGCTCCTGTCGGCATTTTTTACCTCAAAAGCGGTTATGTCAAGGTTTATTCCGTGTCTCGCGCCGGTGAGCAGTTAACTCTTATTATTTTCAAGCCGGGAGATATTTTTCCTGTTTCCTGGGCAATTAACAGTGCCAAAAGCGATTATTTTGTGGAAACCATGACACCGACGGTTTTTTGGAGGACAAGTGCGGAAGAATTTTTGGGCCAGATTTCAGATAAGCCAAAAGTTTTATTGGAGTTAAACCGCAGAATGATGGAGAGGTTCCTGGGGCTGATGAGGCGAATGGAGTACATGGTTTTTGGAAACGCCCTAAATAAAGTTTCTTCGATTCTTTTAATTTGTGCCGAAAGATTTGGAGATGCAAGTAAGGGGAAAATAATAATTAATGTTCCGCTGACCCATAATGAAATAGCCAATTTGGTGGGAATGAGTCGAGAAACGGTTAGTATTGAAATGAAAAAACTGGAGAAGAAAGGACTTATCGGTCATCAGGGGAGGCAGATAGTGATAAATGACGAGAGAAGATTAAGAAAAGAGTCCCAGCTGGATTTTATACAGTAGCGAGAAAAATTACCGACATTCCCAAATGCGAATATTTCTTCTTTTTAATTTTGAATCCCGATTCTTTTATCAGATTTTCCAATAGTTTGGCGTTGAATTCATGCAGGTGGGCGTTTTCCCAGACCCTGCCTTTTGTTTTGGTCCAAAAGTACCAAATAGTGCGAAAGAGGAGACTTCCGCTATCCATGGATATTATGGCTTTGCCTTCTTTTTTCAACACTCTTTTCATTTCCGTTAATGTTTTTTTAGGATCGACAACGTGTTCCAGCGTTTCTGTACAAACGATTAGACCGAATGTGTTGTTTCCAAAAGGAAGTTTGTGGGCATCGCCAACCACAAATTTTATATGGGGATATTTTTTCTTTGCAAACGAAATAGCATCTTCATAGCTATCCAGACCAATAATCTTTTTGGTTTTGAGGGCCTTTGCAATTTCTGCTGTTAACATGCCGCTTGAGCAGCCGACGTCAAGAGCTGATTCAACATCTTTTGGCAGAAGTTTTAGGACTTCATTAAGTTTTTTGGTATGCCAGAGTTTTTGAAGCAAATTATGTTTGATGCCCGAGTCGTAATAATCCGGAGGTACTTGTTTCCAAATTTCGAGAAGTTTTTTTTGGGGAACGCGAATGGGTTTTATACTCACGGCTTTACTTTTTGTTGATTCTAGCAAAATAATATTGTGTGTTACAATGCTAAAAATCCTCCTTTAAACTTGTGAAATCCTTTCTGTTAAAACTTGTGTTAGTTTTTTTTGCTTTGTTTTTGGTGCTTAGTATTTTTGAGCTATTTTTACGGGTGTTTATTCGAGAGCCGGAAAATCTGGCAAAACTGCAATCTTCTTCCATGTTTCTATACGAAAACAAACCGAGTGCCGATTTTCCCTATGTGAGTTCTGAGTTTGATAACCCAATTCATATAAATGCAGACGGTTTTCGTGACAATGAGTTTAGCTTTGAAAAGGATGATGGTGAGTTTAGGATTGCAGTTTTAGGTGATTCATATGAAGAAGCACTGCAAGTAGCGCTTTCCGATACATGGCAAAAAGTAATGGCTAGCAAGCTTTCAGGTGATTTGAATAAAAAAGTAGAATCTTTTAATTTTGGTGTTTCCGGTTACGGGACAGATCAAGAATGGCTGACTCTGACACAGAAAGTATGGAAATTTTCTCCGGATTTGATAATTTTGGCTTTTTCTCCGAACGATGTCGGAGATACTTTTAAGAACAAACTTGTAAGAATTAGAGAATCTGATGATTTGTTCTTTTCTACGAATAAGAACAAACTTGTAAGAATTAGAGAATCTGATGATTTGTTCTTTTCTACGAATAAGAACGAGCTGGTAAGACTAAACGGCGGGAAAATTGAAGTTATCAGTGCTCGCGAGCGGGCAGGAGGAAACTTTTTGGGTAGAATTGCCAGAGAAACGTACGTTTACCATACGATTATTAAGGCTTCCTCAGGAAATGAATTTTTAAAGCGGGTCGTCGATAAGGTCAGAGTTAAAATTTTGGGTTTTCCAAAAGAAGACAGATTCTTTCTTTCAGATGCGCAACTTGTGCAGGGACCATTTGAGGTACTTGCTTCTCAGGTGAATCCACCTGCTGCGGTTGATCAAACCTGGGACATTGTTAGTGCTTTAGTTTCTGATATGGAAAAGCAGGCAAGAGAACATAACGCAGGGTTTTTGGTTACCGTGAACATTCCAAGGACTCAGGTTGACCCTATGAGCTGGGAGTCTATAAGAAAACAGTATCATTTGGATCTTGATACTTCTTCTTCATATCAGATAAACGAGAAGATGGACCAAATCGTCCGAGATTTGGGAGTAGATTATTATGATCCAAGGAGTGATGCGATTGACTGGCTTGGGGAAAACGGGGATCTGCATTGGCCAATAGATGCCCACTTTAACGTCAACGGCAATCTTTTTATGGGAACCAAAGTTGCAGAATATATAGAAGCTAATAAACTCGTTAAATAATATTCTCATTAATTTGATGGTTGACAAGGCTGCTTCAGCTTTGCAAGTATTGATTTAGACCCCGATTAATTCAGGGTCAAGCCCTTTCAGTTAAGGTACTGGCCGGTATGTAAAAAGACCTCTGTAGCTACAAGAGGTCTTTTTTTTGGTGAAGTTTTGCTTTGCCGAAGAGAAATTGGTAGAATTCATTCTTAATTATGGCTGATAAGACGATTCCACAAGTCTTTACAAGCCCTACTTACGGCCAGGTCGACTGGGAAGAGGCCCTTTCTAAAATGGCCTGGTTCATGGGGGTCGATACAACAGCTTCCTACGAAATTATTATCGGGACTGATTCCGAGGCGCAAAACGGCACGGCAGATTATGTCTCCGCTTTAATTGTTCATAAAAAGGGCAGGGGCGGAATTTACTTCTGGGGCAGGCAAAAAGTAGAAAAAATCTTTTCTATGAAACAGCGAATCTGGCAGGAAGCATTGATGTCTCTTTCGATCGCCGAGAAGCTGGTTTTTGATTTTGCTCAAATGGGACTTGTTGATCTGAATCTTGAAATTCACGTCGATGTCGGACCAAACGGTCCTACGCGGGAACTTATTGCCGATATCGTTGGAATGATTAAAGCAAACGGTTTCAGAGTCTCCGTAAAGCCCGCTTCCTGGGGCGCTTCACATGTTGCGGATAGGCACGTATAACGTGCTTGCGGTCCTTGCTTCATCAATTTTGTTTGAGATTTTAACAAAATTTTTTCAGGTGCGGGGCTATCGGCACGTATAATGTCGATTAAGACTTTGAGTACTCCACAGCCGTCTGCATTCATGTTTTTGAATTGCAAGATCACAAATCTTTATTTTTTTCTTATAATAGACATATGAAGTCTCCGAATTATTTTTCAATTACGGATGATATCCAAGAAGGAGTCTTGCATTTGGTCCGCTCGAGGTTGCCCTGGCTTATTGTGGGATTGATTTTGGGAACTATTGTTACTTTCATGGTTTCCAGATTTGGAGGTTTGCTTGCTACAGATCCAAACCTGGTATTTTTTATTCCTGTAATTGTTTACCTGGCCGATGCGGTTGGAGAACAAACAGAAAATGTTTACGTCAGAAACCTTTCTACTTTTAAAGATAATTTTCTTCAGTATTTGTCGAAAGAAATTTTGGTGGGAGTTTTGCTGGGAATAATTTTGGGGTTTTTGATAGGACTTGTTGCCAACTTTTGGCTGGGATCTTTGCAAACAGCACTAACTGTTGGTTTTGCAATGTTTTTGAATGTGACAATTGCCCCGGTTATTGCTGTTGTTGTGCCGGAAGTTCTTTTCAAGGAGCATGTTGACCCAGCACTTGGCGGAGGACCCTTTACTACCGGAATTCAGCAAGGATTAAGTCTTCTAATTTATTTTTTGGTAGCGACAGCCATTATTTTGTCCTAGGGGTATTTTGTAGTTTCTCCAAAACAAAAGCCCACGTCAAACGCGATGGGCTTCTGTTTTAAAATATTCTATTTTTGCAATCCTCACTCGCTTACGCGAGTTGCGGGTCTAAAAATATTCGATTGTTAAATTACTTTTTGCGTTTTTGGGACGCTTTTCTTCTGGTTGATGACTTTCGAGTTGTTGATTTTGTCGGTGTTTCATCTTCTTCTTTGGTGTACCACCAGGCGGCGATAATGACCAGGGCAACTACCACAAGAATGACAAGAGCCGTGTTTTTGTCGAATCCGGATGTTTGCGCCGGAGATGGACTGGCGGGTGGAGTGCTTTTAAATTTTACGGTTGTTGTGACCGGTGGTGTAAGAGAAGCATGATTATTTGCAACAAGTTCTGCACGAAGAGTATGATCCCCATAAGGAACATCGGAGTAGGTGGTAGTGTCTTCGGTAACTTTTCTAGCCGATTCTTTTGTTGGGTTAGTGTCGTCTAACCATACATGTACGTGGCCCTGCCCGCGAACCGGCGAGGTTGTTTTTTGATAATCAGTAAGCTGGAAATTTTCAGTAGAGAACAATATAGGAACCTTGTTTCCGTAAATAGTTTGTCCTTCTCCAGGCGTAATTATTTTTAAGGACGGTGAAGAGGCGGGAGTTTGGGCAAATACGCTGTTTGTAAAAAGAAGAGCGGTTACTGCAGTTACTGGCAAAATGCGAGCTAGTCGATTCATGTTTTCAAACAGAAGTCATTCTATGCCACTGGCTGTAAATGGTGTCAATAGTGATTTATATTTACCCAGATGAAGCTA
>MFAZ01000041.1 GCA_001776335.1 Candidatus Curtissbacteria bacterium RIFCSPHIGHO2_01_FULL_41_11
TGGAAAAAAGTCAAAATTTTCAATGAAATTTAAATAATAAAAAAGGAAAAACTATCTCATATACCTTTGCCAAGCAGGAGGCATAATTTGTTCCCGTCCTCTTCTAACCATTTTTTCAATTAGCGGCGATAGCTCCTCCATGCCCACACCCCGTGTCTCAACAGGCTCTACAACCTCATCCTGCACACCAAAAGTACCATATCTAATAAAAGAAGGTAGTCTGAAAAAGGACGTGCCTTCCCTGTAGCAAAGCTCCAAAGTGTACCAAGAATCTCTAGGTAAAGAGGGATGTGAACTTTCCTGCCATATTTGCCATCGAGCGAGAATTAAATCATCAGAGTTTCCGGATTGAGTGGGTAAAACATCTCTCCTGCTTTTCAGCTTTAATTGCATTCCAACCAAACCAAGTAGCGCAGTCTTTTTCCCCCAAGTTCTTTCTGCTACTTCTTTTAACACCTTTCTTGCAGCTTGATTGTGTGCAGCTATAGACTTCTTTGCTAAAGTCTCTTCGTCTTGGAAACTAAGTTGTCGTCTCTCAGTCATAACAGTCGCAGATTCTACTACTGATTGCTCAAAAATTCAAACTCAGAGCTTATGAGGATTTGCCTACTTGAATCACTTGCTCGATTAAACGGTTCGAGTATCCGTATTCATTAAGAAATCGTAGTCATTACATAGCAACGACTAATGTAATAGACGAAGATTTCGCAACGAGTACGGTTAGGATTTTCCTACTGCTATCACCTGTTCGATTAGCCTGTTTGAATAACCGTACTCGTTATCATACCAGGCAAATACTTTGACCATATCCCCGTCTACTACCTGGGTTAATGATAAATCCACAATTGAAGATTCCGCCCTTCCTACAATATCGGAAGAGACCAACGGCTCACCAGAAACTGCCATAATGCCGTTGGATTTTGCGGCAGCGTCCGACAAAACCTGATTAACCTCCTCTACCGTCACTTTCTTACCCAAAAGAAATGTAACATCCGAAATCGAACCGCAAATTACAGGTACCCTCAAAGCCACACCGTCAAATTTATCTTTCAGCTGGGGAATTGCTTCAGTTGTTGCAATAGCAGCACCAGTTGTTGTCGGAATTATATTTGTATAAGCAGCCCTCGCCCGCCTCAAATCATTCGCCTTTCCGCCGGGAGGCGGACCGTCAACTAAGTTTTGCTCAGCAGTCACAGCGTGAATTGTCGTCGTCATCGCCTTCTTGACTCCAAACACTTCATTCATCACTTTGGCAACAGGTGCAATACAATTTGTGGTGCAGGAAGCATTATTTACTACCGCCTGTCCCGCGTAAGTTTCTTCGTTGACTCCCAAAAGTACCGTTGGCGTTTCGCGGGCAGGAGCCGAAACTACAACCTTTTTGGCTCCGGCGCCTATATGCTTACTTGCCTCTTCAAGTTTGGTAAATCTGCCCGTAGATTCAACAACAACCTCAACTCCCAAAGTTTTCCAGGGAAGAGAAGTGGGGTCTTTGGTTGCGTAGGTTGCAATTTCAACTCCGTCAACCACAATTTTCCCTGTCTGCTGACCTTCCGGGGCACTCTTTAAATCTTCTGCAAAGCTTTCTCCAGAAACTTCATGCCCCCATGTCCCATAAACAGAATCATATTTCAAAAGATGGGCCAAAGTTTTAGCATCAACCAAATCGTTAATGGCAACAACCCCAGCTTCGCTTCGGTGCTTGTCAAACCAAACCTTAAAAGCCTGTCTGCCAATACGACCAAATCCATTTATGGCGACTTTTATCATTTTTTTTAGTTTACTCTAAAGCAGCTATCGCGGGCAATGTTTTACCGCTCAAAAACTCCAGCATCGCTCCTCCACCGGATGATACAAAAGAAAAACTATCCAAAAGTTTTTTTGATGCCAAAAAGTCTGAGGTCTCTCCTCCGCCAACCACACTATATTTGGCATATTCAATTAAAGCCTCTGCGACTGCAACGGTGCCTTTTTCAAAACCATCCTCATACAAACCCATTGGTCCGTTCCAAACTGCAGTCTTGGCTTGCGCAATTACATCACTAAATTTTTTAACAGATACTTCATCAATATCCTTTTTATCTGCTCCCAGTGTTGCAACTAAGACATTTTTTGGTAGCTCGACATTATCTTTCTCAATTTCAACAGGCAAATAACCTCCTACAAGAACTTTATCTGCAACCCTACTAAGATTTTCAATCAACGGTATTTTTGTTTCGATCTTTGCCCCTCCTACTATTGCCACAAATGGCTTTTCCGGTTGCGCAAGAAGCTTTGATAAAGTTTCCACTTCTTCCTGTAGATGCAATCCTGCGGCATGTGGAAGAAGCTTGGGGACACCTACCATCGAAGCGTGTGCCCGATGACAAACGGCAAAAGCATCGTTTACGAAACAATCTGCTAAATCTGCAAGCTTTTTAGCAAATTCCGCGTCATTTGCCTCCTCACCCGGCCAAAATCTCAAATTCTCCAAAAGCAAAAGTTGCGTCAGAGATTTCAACGATTCCGGCTCATCAAATTCCAAATCATCTTTAAATACCACTGATCTGCCCAAAATGCGCTCCAGTGGCTCGACTAGATTTTTTGTAGACAAATTAGGATCATAATTTGGCGGTTTACCGTCCGACTTGTCCGCCAAAGCTTTTGCGTCGGTGGAAGCCGCAGGCGAAGGACGGCCAATGTGACCTGCAACAATAACCTGCTTTGCACCATTTTCCAGAAGATAATCGACACTCGGCAATAAATTTCGCAGTCTTACATTCTTATTAAGTTCTGAATTTGAGATATCAACGTCTAAATCCGCCCTCAAAAATATTCTTTTACCGGAAACTTCAAGGTCTTTCAAAAGCCTCATTCTAATTATTATATCCTGTCATTCTTGACAAATTACAAGTGTGTAAAGAATCATATTAGAAAAGAAACAGCCGTTAACGAAAAATTAAGCGAATTCGGGTTGAAGTTTTTGTGGCTCCTTGTAAGTATTTTCAGGAGAATTCTTAACTTGGTCAGTTATCAATCGAATTTCGCCAACAGTTTGTTCAACAAATTTCTCGTTGGCAAAAGGATCAACAAGTGTTTCGTCGTCAATTCGGGAAAATTGTATTCGCCTTAATGCAGCGTAAACATCAAGGGCAAAATCGAAATAATTTATCCCAAATCCTGCACGAATTTCATCCTTATTGTCTATATGCGCTACGCACTTTGGCGGCTTTAAACCTTCCAAAACGCATCCGAAGTTAGCTCTATGAAATGGACAAGTATATCTTCCTTCAATCCTTGGCAAGTCATTGTCTTGGCTCCTCTTTTCCATTAACTTTAATATTGCATCTTTAGCAATTCCGTCTATAACATCAGAAACTGAGTAAGGATGCGTGCAAGATCCGACTCCGTTTGACTTCCACCATTCACCGGAAGTTCTCGTGCTAATTTGCTCAAACATCTCATTCCATGCGCTAACAAGGCGTTCCGTCTGATCAATTATCTGCACAACTTTTGAATCTACATCTATTTGTCTTTCCGCCATATTTTTCCAAAAAATAGCCGCAAACTTTGCGGTCAGGAGAGAATTTTACTCTTATAAATTGATCTATTCAACACACAATAATATAATTCCAACCTAAATGACCACTGACAGGGAAACCAGAACACCTACCAAAGAGCTTGTAAAAATAGCATATCAGGCATATATCGATACCCTTTCTTCGATAGAAAAAGAGGCTGAAAGAGCGGAAAATATCGACACACCAAAAATCGAAGAATTTGGCAATATGATAAAAAGGAGAGTTCTAAATCTATACTTAGCGATATTATCACATGACAGTAATGGAGTCCAAGGCACTCAAACAGAAGTCGCTTCGTTTTCAGAAGAAGACAACTCACTTACAGTTGCTTTTTTCTTCACAAGCGGAACCCAACTAAAATTAGTCCCGGGACGAATAATTGCAGATAAAAAATGGTTCAGAGGAGAAAAGCATAGGAGAAAATTGGACAAATCTAAAATGAGAGAGGCAAACTTACCATATTGGTTTTACTGTGAAAGGGCAAATCCCAAAATCTTTGGTCACCTTTTAACAAATAACCTCGGCAGCCTTAAAAATCAACTTATAAGTTACGAGCAGCTTTAGTAATTTTGAATCAAAATTCCGGTTTACCATCCGACTTGTCCCTCGAAGCTCTTCAGAGCGAAGTGGGAAACTTCATGTGAATGAGGGCAACTTCCACATTGTCCTAACTTCCCCCACCAAATACAGCGATCCGGTGACAAGAACTGTAGACGGTAGACGGTAGACCGTTGACAGTAGACTGTAGTGCGCTAAACACTGCCTCTTTTTTAGGCGTTATCTCCTAACCCACACCAGGTGTGTGCTAGGTAGACACATCAGGTTTTTATCACCTTAAAGGGTATATTCCTCGGGCTCCCCATAATGATCAACTTCGCATCTGAACGTATTGCTCGGCAGCCATCAGCACATGTGGAAGCTGATGCTGAATAAATTTGGGGTTTTGTGCAAGCTGGTCTACCGAATACCAAATATGATCTGGATGGTCATAGCCTTCTGGAAGTTCAGCAATAAAGACTCGGGCAGACTCCGGCCCGCGATCACCTAATCTATCAAGCCAGCCCACAAAAGTCGGGGCATCTGCAAATTCGCCGGAAAGCTCGCCGCGTTGAATCCGCTCAAACGCTCCATTGACAGGTGTCTGATCGGCCCGTTGGAAATCAGCAGCCCTAAGTGCCGCACCCGGCGTATGATACATCCCAGGCCAAACAACGTCATCTTCCGGCCTTGGAATTAAAAGTGTCT
>MFAZ01000042.1:0-13319 GCA_001776335.1 Candidatus Curtissbacteria bacterium RIFCSPHIGHO2_01_FULL_41_11
TCTAGAACTAAATTGGGAATTGGCTTTTCCTTTTCGAGCTCTTCTTTTATTGTTGCTATCTCCGACTCGATTTTTACAGAAATCTTTTGAAGACTCGGCAATGTTCTGTTTTGAAAACCGTCTATTATCCTCTCAGTTCTTTGAATAGAGGATTGAATTCTCGCTTGTCTCCCAGTCAACTTACTTAACCTTTCTATGTTTTCCATTTTAAAATCCCCATGAATGGGTAAATATTAACCTATAGTATAAACTAATTGCCATGAAAAGTCAATTTTTATAAGTTTTTGGGTATAATAATTTTTGACAGAAGATTGGAAATAGTGGGAGCCTCGTTCGACAAAATCTGGACAAGCATTTCATTACGGGATGTTCGGATAATGACATTTCTTCCATTTGAGACCAGATCCACCTTCCAAATCCTTAGCACTCGCCCTTTTCACTATTATTCATAGACAGCTTAAAGAGCGGACTTAGGAGGACTACGCGATCATCTCTTATGGTATGGTGCGTTGATCATGCCACATTTTTTGTACTTGTATGTCTTGCCTGTTTGTGGATTGATCGCTCCGCAGGGGCCCTTCGACTTCGCTCAGGGTCCTTGTGGATAGAAATTTTATCCACGATGTTGCGGAGAATTAATCAAACCGCACTTTTTGTATTTTAACCCTGACCCACAAGGACATGGGTCGTTGCGGCCAATTTTTTCTACCTTTGGCGGCTTTTTGTTAATTGATTTAAACGGGCTATCTGGTGTGAGACCTGATTGACCTTGTTTTTCAACGGCTTCAAGACGAGCAATTTCTGCGTTTAACTCTTCGTCGGTCATTTCGTTCGGATCCTTTTCTAGTTGTTGATCGTGTCTTTGTTCATCGGGTTTTTGGGTGTCTGCAACCAGTGCCGGTTCTTCGTGGACTTCTACTCCCTGTTCTTCTACTCTTTCAATATTTGGCTCCTGGCGGATCTGGACTTTAAAAATTCTATATACTATTTCGTAATCGATGCTTGCTACAAGTTTGTCGAAAAGATTAAAGGCTTCTTTTTTATATTCAACCAGGGGATCACTTTGGCCTGCAGCGCGAAGACCAATACCTTCCCTTAAATCGTCAAGTGAGTCCAAATGTTGAATCCAAAGCGTGTCGATAACCGAGAGACAAACAAATTTTTCGATGTCCCGAGCGTTTGATTCTCCAAGGGATTTTTCCCGGCTTTTGTAGATATCTTTTGCAACATTTTGGAGAAAATCGATAAGCTTTTGGTGATTTGTGGTTTTGGCGATGTCTGATTCAAGCTTGTTTTGTGAAGTTTCATCAAAGGGGATAATCGTTGCTATTTCCCGGGATATTTTTTTGTAATCGACACCTGTATCTGCAGTGTTTACCATAACGGTGTTTTCAATTTCGCGATCAATTTTATCCAAAATATCGCCATTTAATTTTTGGGCCAGAACTTTTACTTTTTGCGCGTCCAGAATTTCCCTTCTTAGGCCGTAAATTATCTCCCGCTGTTTGTTTGCTACGTCGTCGTATTCAACTAAATGTTTTCTGATGTCAAAGTTGTGAGTTTCAACTTTTACCTGAGCATTTTCAATGGCTTTGCCGACCATCGAATGTTCAATCGGTGTGTCTTCGGGAAGTTTGAATGCAGTCATAATTCTGGCAATCTGCTCGCCGCCGAAAAGACGCATTATCTCGTCTTCGAGGGAGACGTAAAAATGGCTCGAACCGGGATCACCCTGACGACCGGCTCTTCCGCGGAGCTGATTGTCTATTCTTCTTGCTTCGTGTCTTTCGGTACCAGTGACATGTAATCCTCCAAGTGCAACTACTTCTTCGTGATCTTTTTTCCATTTCTCAAATTCTTTCCCCTGGGTTGTTGGACGACCCAATTTATCCGAAGGCGGGGTACCACCCAAAATTATGTCTACTCCGCGTCCGGCTATATTGGTTGCCAGAGTAACACTGTCTTTTTTACCTGCTTGAGCTATAATTTCCGCTTCACGCTGATGATTTTTGGCATTTAGAAGTTGGTGTGGCACGCCCTTTTTTTTGAGAAGAGATGAAAGGAACTCGTTTTTTTCAATCGAAGTTGTACCGATTAAAATCGGTTGGCCTTTTTCGTGCCTTTCTATAACATCATTGGCAACTGCAGTGAATTTGGCTTTTGCAGTTTTATAGACAACATCGGATAAGTCTTTTCTAATCATCGGTTTATTGGTGGGAATAATGACAACTTCTACCTTGTAAATTTTGTGAAACTCTTCGGCCTCTGTGGCTGCAGTTCCTGTCATACCGGCAAGTTTCTCGTACATGCGAAAATAATTCTGGAAAGATACTGTCGCCAGGGTTTGAGATTCCTGCTGGATGTTTACATTTTCTTTGGCTTCGATTGCCTGGTGAAGACCTTCCGACCATCTGCGACCGGGCATGAGACGACCTGTAAATTCATCAACAATTATTATTTCACCGTCTTTTACGACATAGTCTTTGTCTTTTGAAAAAAGAGTTCTGGCTCGGAGTGCCTGTTGGATGTGGTGGATGCTCGCAAAATCTTTTTCGTAGAGGTTTGTGACTCCAAGGCGTTTTTCTACTTTTGTAATGCCGTGTTCTGTAAGGTTGGCAGTTTTTTGTTTTTCGTCGATAACATAATCGGTATCGCCAGAAAGTTCGCTAACCAGTTTTGCGAACTGATAATATTTTTCCGTCGCCTGAGCAGATGGAGCGGAAATAATAAGAGGGGTTCTGGCTTCATCGATTAAGATTGAGTCTGCCTCGTCAACTATTGCAAAATTATGTGAGCGCTGAGACATATCTTTTGTGTCCCAGACCATGTTGTCTCTGAGATAATCAAATCCGAATTCATTATTTGTGCCATAAGTTATATCAGCGTTGTAGGCGTCTTTTTTATCTACAGGTCTTAAGTGTCTAAGGCGCCAGTCAAGTTGAGTTTTGTCTTCGTACTTTGGATCGTAGATGAAGGCTGCTTCCTGCATTATGACTCCGGCTGTTTCTCCAAGTGCTTCGTAAATTGGTCCCATCCAGCCCAGACCCACCCGGGCAAGATAATCATTTGCGGTTGCAAGATGAACACCTTTTTGTGAAAGAGAGTTTAGGTAAAGAGCAAGAGAGGCGGTTAAGGTTTTTCCTTCGCCGGTTTTTTGCTCGGCAATTTTCCCTTGGTGAAGAACGATTCCTGCAACAAGCTGCACGTCGAAATGTCGCATGTTGAGTGTTCTTTTGGATGCTTCGCGCACTGCAGCATAGGCGTCGGGTAAAAGATCATCGAGAGCGCTGCCTTCTGCAACTTTGGATTTGAATTCTGCCGTTTTTGCTTTTAGCTGAGCGTCTGTTAACTTTTGATATTTTTTCTCAAGATCGTTTATCGAGTCGACTGTAGGTTGCAGTTTTTTGATCTGCTTTTCGTTTGAGTCTAAAATTTTACCGAATATATTAAACATTTTGACTTTCGTTCATTTCTTTTTTGCCTTTTCAACAATTTTGGCCCACAAAGTTTTTGTGGACCTGCCTGATTCGTGAGCTATTTTATGAATTTTAGGAGAAAGTTTTTTTATCCTATTTCTTTTTTTTAGATATTTAGCTTCTCCCTCGGGCAGATTATGATTCATGGTAGATCCTTCGACCCTTCGACTATGCTCAGGGTCTTCGACTTCGCTCAGGATGACAGAAAAATTTCACTCATTATAATTTTTCAGTCAATTTTAACGTATTCGAGGCCGATTGTGCAAAAAAGGGGAAGCCTTCACGAGCATTCTGAGGCTTCCCTAGTTTAACGTTAGGACATTTGCGATTAGCTTGTCAAGATAATATTTTATCTTGTCTTAAATGCGAGTTTAACTTGGGATTTTGCCGAAGCCGGTGTCCTTTTGAAGGACTTTGGGGATTATGATTGATCCGTCTTTTTGTTGATTATTTTCCATAATCGCAATTAATATTCTTGGCATGGCTATTGCTGTCGCATTAAGAATGTATACAAATTCTTTACTTGCGCCTTTTTGATACTTAATGTTCAATCTTCTTGATTGAAAATCACTATTTGTGGATGCGGAGTGCGTTTCCCTATATTTATTTTGGGAGGGAATCCATGTTTCTATGTCGTATTTTCTGGCTGTAGGAAATCCTAAATCCCCTGTGCATTGTTTAACAACCTGATAAGGCAGATTCAATTTTTTCATCATTTTTTCTTCCAGAGAAAGGAGAAACTCGTGCTCCTTGTCTTCGTCTTGGGGCAAGACGAAGGAAACCATTTCTACTTTATCAAACTGATGAACACGGATAATGCCCTTAGTATCTTTTCCATATGAGCCTGCTTCTCGCCTAAAAGCTGTAGAGAAAGCAACGTAACGCCGTGGCAGGTCGGATTCTGCGAAAGTCTCATCCATGTGCATTGGAACTATTGAGTGTTCTGCGGTTCCAACCAAATATTGATCGTCGACTTTGTAGCCTTCTCCGGTTTCGTATTCCGGATAACCCAAACCACCTGCGACTTTTTTGTTGATCAAAACAGGAGGAATAACTTGAATAAAGTCTTCTTGTGCAAGTATTTCGAGGGCAAATTTAACCAGTGCAAATTCCAAGGCAACAAGTTCGTTTTTTAAATAAAAAAATCTTGAACCTGAAACTTTTGACGCTCGTTCAATGTCGAGGATATCAAGACCAGACCCAAGCTCCAAATGATCTTTAGGTTCGAAATCAAACTTGGGTAACTCCCCTACTTTTCTAATTACTTCGTTTTCGCTTTCATCTTTGCCGACTTTGACGTCTTTTTTGGGCAGATTTGGGACTTCGCGGATTAGCTGGTAGAATTCTTCATTCAATTTTTCCAGTTCGTCTTCTTTTTGTTTTAATTTTGCTTTTATATCTGATCCGGTTTTATCCTCTCTTGATTCGGCTGCTTTTTTGCGGTCAGCTCTTAATTTGTCTACCTCATTAACCAATTTTCTTCTTTTGTTGTCGACATTAAGAAGTTTTTCTAAACTGACAACATATCCCTTTTGCCTGGCTTTTTCTTCAACTAAATTTGCGTTTTCCCGGATGAATTTAATGTCTAGCATTTTCCTGTAAGCTCCTTTGGGGTTGTACCTCGTCTTTTAAGATCATTTCAACTGCCTGTTTGTGCCATGGAATTTTTGTGATGTGATAGACCTCTTTAAAATATTTTAATGCAGTTTGCGCTGCCGGTACACCTTTGGCTTGAGCAAGCGCATCTAAATTATCGCAAACTTTGACTAAACGTGCCTCTAGGGTTTTCCTTTGCATGTATTCTTCTACAAATTTTATCATTTCATTTTTTTGCGGAAGATCTTTTACCAGCCATTTGAGTCCTTCTTCTTCTATAGATGCAAAGGCGCCTTTTGCCATTCCTTTCACATATGTGCCAACATCTCCAACAATGGTTTCTGCCATATCGTGAAAAAGTGCCATTTTGACGCATTTGTCGACATCTATTTTTTGTCCGTTTTTTTTCAGTTCTGTTGCCAGAAGATAAGCAAGCATTGCCGTAGACCAGGAATGCGCGGCGACGGAATCGGCCTCGTTTCTTTTAAAACCCAGGGTAATAAATCCCTGGCGGGGAAGCTCCTTTGCCCACTGAAGGGCAAGGAATACTTTGAGGATTTTTTTTAATACATCTTTTTTCATCTTTTGGGTATTACTCTAGAAAGTAATATTAAATTCGCTGCTCATGTAATTTCTTCGAAATTATATTCGTACTGCTCATGTAATTTCTTCGAAATTATATTCGTACTGCTCATGTAATTTCTTCGAAATTATAAGCCTAATTCTTCTGAATGCTCTTGCATTGATTTTAGAGCAAGTGAGACAAATTCTTCCAGAGGAATGTTGAGTTCGGTTTCACAGGTTTTGATCTGATCGCGGTTGGCGCCTTTGGCAAAAGATTTGTCTTTAAATTTTCGCATGATCGATTCAGTCGTAACCGACGCTAATTTTTTATCCGGTTTGACTAGGGTACAGGCTGCTATCAGACCGGTTAGCTCGTCTGAGGCATAAACTGATTTTGCCATCAAAGTTATTCTTTGTTCTTTGTCACAATGGCCGCGGACGGCGTCGATTATTAATTTGTCAGCACCGATTGCCTGTAATTTTTTGGTTGTTTCTTCGGTGTGAAGTTCGAGAGACTTATTGGTAATTTCATAATCCGCGTCATGGAGGATACCGGTAATTTCCCAGTCATCCGCGGCTAGTTCAGGATTTTTACCTTTTTTGGAAAAATAATTGTAGAGACTTGCCATTGTGAAACCAACCGCCAAAGCATGTTTTTTCATATTTGGAGAATTTTCCAACTCGTCCAAAATTTTTAGTGCTTCACTTTGAGTCATGAGCGCTATTTTTCTCTTTTACCTTTGGGCCTCAAGGTCGGGAAAAGAATTACGTCAGAAATTGACGGGGAATTTGTCATAACCATAATCCATCTGTCGATTCCCGGACCAATACCTGAAGTTGGCGGCATGCCGTATTCCAACGCTTCCAAAAAGTCTTCGTCTATTACCTGAGCTTCGGGGTTGCCGGCTTTTTCCTTTTCTTTTTCGCGAATCCAGGCATCTCTTAATGCTTGGGGGTCGTTTTGCTCGGAGTAATTAGTCCCCATTTCCATTCCGGCAACATAAATATCAAAACTTTCAACAAATCTCGGGTCTTGGGCTTTTTTCTTTGCCAGTGGATAAAAATCTGCAGGATAATCGTAAACAAAAGTTGGTTGGATTAATTCATAAGTGCACTTTTTTTCAAAAATTTCCAGAAGTATTTCACCGTCGGTCATAAAATCTTTTACCTCTACTCCAATTTTTTTCGCCAGTTTGGTAGCTTTTTCTAAAGTGTCGATTTGTTCTATCGCAACGCCGGTATGTTTTTTAAATAAATCCGCGAGCTTAATTCTTGGCCAAGGTCTTTTAAATTCAAGCTCATGATTTTGGTACTTAATTTTTGTAGTTTTAAAAACTTTTAGCGCAACGTACTCGAACATTTCTTCTATCAAGTCCATGTTGTCTTCATAATTTGCATATGCCCACATGGTTTCAAGCATTGTAAATTCGGGGTTATGGTTTTTGTCCATCCCCTCATTTCTGAAGGTATGCCCCATTTCGAAAACTTTTTCAAAACCACCGACTATCAGCCTTTTTAAATAAAGTTCGTTTGAAATTCTAAGATATAAATCGGTGTTTAGGGTGTTGTGGTGTGTTTTAAACGGTCTGGCCCTTGTGCCCCCGTAAAGATTTTGAAGAATAGGTTCTTCGACTTCGATGTATCCTTTAACTTCAATCAAAAATTTCCTGATAGTGCTGGTGATTTTCGATCTTTTTTCGAAAGTTTTTTTTACCCCCTTGTTTACCAGGAGATCAAGATATCTTTTCCTGTTCCTTTGTTCGACGTCTTTTAGGCCATACCATGTCGAGGGCAGGGGTTTTGTTGATTTTGCGAGAATTTTTAATTTTTCGACAAATATTGTTAATTCTCCGGCCTGAGTTTTTTTGACTTCTCCCTCTACTTCTAAAAAGTCACCGATATCCAGCAATGCGATGAGTTGAGAATTGAGATTTGAAAGTTGAGAGTTTGAGAAAAAGGCTTGGATTTTGCCGGATTCGTCGACCAGGTCCATGAAACTGGACCCGCCGTGGCCTCTAACTGCCATGATACGGCCAGCGGTTGCGACTTTTTTGCCCAAAGATTTTTGCGACTGGGCGACAGTGTTTTTTTTGTCGCTTTTGGAAGGATAAGGATCAAGGCCTAATTTTTTAATTTTTTCGAGCTTTTCCAAGCGGATTTTTTCGAGCTTTTCGATTGGTTCCATGGCAAAAGTATAAGCAAGCTTGCGTCACTAGTCAAAGACTAATTCCTAAAGACAAGCTTGACATACTCGCAAGCGGGTCTATTGAGAAGAATTGTATTTATCAATCAAGAGGGGTGTCTTCTAATACAAACGGATTTTTGAGCGGACTATAACCATAATTTGGATTTGACACAATTGCTTGAGCTATCTCAAACTCCTGTCTGGGGCTCGTCGGTTGAGAGAAAATAACTTCGAGAAGTTTTTTCTTTCCTTCTGTTCTGAGTTGCGTGGCAATTTGTCGATGCAATAAAAAGCCCATACCGTATGAGAGTAGATAGGGATTTCTCTCACCGTCTTTAGTTCTTTCATCGAGCTGCTTTGCAACCTCCTCTGCAGGTTCTGCCGGGAAAAATTCCTGTACATAATGCACTGCGCGGCGAAGATCAAATCGTTTGCCTTGTGATTTCGCACGGTTTGCTCTAATTTGTAGGTTATTATAGGCAAGTTGTCTGACACCTTCCAGTTCGAGCTCGAAAAGAGCATCTTCGGGTAACATCTGCAATAGTTCGGGTACAAAGTGGTGAAGTGTTTGGGCAATTCCTTCGCAAGCGACTTGTTCCGGAATGTGAAGAGAAGTGATACCTAATGCAGGAATCGTTTTACCCTCATCGATAGCTCTCTGCCATCCGTACATCTGTGCAACGTGACCGCCTACCTCATGCACAGACATGGCCCAAGCTTTGGCTTTAGTTAATTTATGGGCATGTCTCGGGTGCGTATTTACTCTGAGTCTAAAATCATCTCTCTTACCGTCTGTCCAATTTATCCAATACTCATCTACGGAGTCTTGCGTCACTCTGTATGTGGGCTGGAAGTCCCTTCCCAAAAACCTTGATAGTGATACGAGTAAGGTTTGGGAGTGTTCAGTTATCTCTCTTGTAAAATCGGCAGGCGACAAAGTTTTCGAACGGAACTTTTCGATGCTTGCCTTGTTCCAGTTTCCTGGAAAATGGATCTTTGCAGCTTCCAGCTGCGCTCTGATTACAGTTTCATCTATTTCCTGAGGAGTAAAGCCCTGGGTAATTTTAACCCGGTCTTCCCATGGTAACTTTATTCCAAGTTTTTCCTGGTAAAAGAGTATGTGGGCTGCAAGAGTGTCTTGAAGGAATCCTAACTGTAATGCGACTTTGGGATCATTGGGGACTTCCATTTCCCTTGAAATTCTATGCAAGACTTGAAGGTCGCGGATTATTTCCCGCCATTCAGGAACTGTTGGAGCAGATCTTGTAAATTTAAGAAACCTGGAGTATCTTAGGTCCTCGGGAGCTAAGTCAAAGTCGATGGCATTTCTTCTTTTGCCCTCCATGGCATAGGTTGCTCGAATACTATCTACAACCTCGTCGGATAATTCAAGTATCGAAGGCTCAAATAGTCTTAGTTGGCCTTCCTGTCTAGTGGCTCTATCTCGGCCTATTAATCTCTGGCCCAATTCTTTGCCGAATCCTTTCAACCTAGAAAAATGGTTGAGCCTAAAATCGTTTATTCCCCCGTTATTTTCAAGTCTATCAGTTGCCATTTATCTTGTTGTTGTTTAGAACAGAATTTGTATTATATAAATTTAAGTAAACTTCTTCAAGTTCCCTCTGAATCGTTCGAATACCTCCAATGAAGCATATTCATCTACAAATTGCTTAGCATCTTCATATGTACCAACCGCCAAAATCCTTTCCAGGGCATCTGCCAGTTCAGTGATGGACACGAATAACTTTGTGAAGTTTGGCCATGAGAAACCTTGAGACCCACGAATCGCTCCATTGTCCAAAAAGTAATTTAAGGCAATTGCAAAACCTTTTGCATAGTGCAAAACTCCCGGCTCTTTGAGATATGAGATCCACCACGCGAAGGCTCTGGCAATAAACATCACAATTATTGATTCGAGTTCTTTTTGGCTGATGATGTTTTTAAGAAGAAGGGATCCACAAGCTCTTACGCCAAAAACAGAGGCAGCAATTTCATCAAAAACCGGGAAATATTCTTTCAATCTTGTTTCCGCATCCCTATATCTCAAAAGTGGATGAGAAATTTCATGCAGGTATGTGTTCCTTAACGAACCTGTTTTTAGAACAGAGGACGAATAACCCTGTTGAAATTTATCTTCAAATACTGCTTTAAATATTGGGAGGTGTTGTGTTTTGAATTTGTTGTCGAATGACTGCTTGAAAATAACTATTTCCGAACCGTGTTTTTCCATTAAATTTACATCATTTGGAAGATTGGAGCTGGTGAACATATATCTTGAGATGAGACCGGAAAATATTAAAGTGTGATCCACTCTCACCTGAATTTTATTTAGGAATTCGACTTTTTCCGAAGGGGCAAGAACTTTTCTTCTGGCGGATACGATATAGTCTTTGAAAGCTATTGCTTCTTTTGTCTGTTCTTCGTCCATGATTCCAATCCAAGATTGGTATGAGCATTTTGTAAAAAATAATTTATCATCATAGCGTTCAATAGGACCTATTACGAAATTGATTTTGTAAGGTTTCATGGAAAGCCAGTAGATATCACTTGCTTCGTACTTTCCCTGAATAAGCGAATCTGCCTGCAAATAAAGACGGCTGGAAAATTCTTTATTGCCGGTTAACTTGGCTGCAGCTCTGATGGATTTTGCGATTTTTTCGAGTTGTTTTTTGTACTTGGCGTGGTAGGGTACTGCTTGGAGTTTATTATCTTTTCTCTCAATAATAGTGTACGGAGATAAAATCTCCGGATTTTTCTGGGATTCTTTTAGAATTTCTTCTTTCGTGGCGTCATGCGGATAAAAATTGGCTCCAGGCATTCTGGGATTTTCCTGAAGTTTATAAATTTCTGCGACTTCTTCTGCAGCCTGAATTAATTTATCGACAACTTTTTTTTCGGAGGTTGTGAGATTTAACTTCCCCGGCGGGAAGCGTTGTACTGGAAAGTGGTTCATTTTACTTGATTTCCAATACTTTGAGTTTGCTCTTTACCGGACCAACTGCGACTTCAATCGTTTCGCCAGGTTTTAGTCCAAGAAGCGCCTGGCCGACCGGCGATTCATTACTAATTTTGTTTTTTGCAGGATCTGCTTCTACTGAACCAACGATAGCAAACTCATGAACTTCATCGTTCATTTGAACAACTATTGAGGAACCAATTACAACTATATCGCTTTTTTGAGCAGCCTGGATTATTTGTGCCCTGTTCAAAACTTCTTCAAGTAGATTTATTCGATGTTCCAGTAGCGCCTGTTCTTCTTTGGCGGCGTCGTATTCAGAATTTTCTGCCAGATCGCCAAACTCGCGAGCCCTGTTGATGCGTTGAGCGATAGCCGGCCTTTTTTCCTTTACAAGAGATTCATATTCTTGCCTAAGTTCGGTCAGACCTTCACTTGTTAAAATAAATTTTTTGGACATTGATTGCATATTAAATTAAGCGTGGCTTATTCTAGTGCAAAAAAGTGAAATGGTCAAGCCTTTTCCATTCCACTAATTTTCTATTTATATACTTAGTTCAGGCACAAATTCTGTAATATTTATCACAAATGACTTCACACATCTAGCTTGTTCTGATAGAATTGGGCTTGCTCTCGGCTCTATTTCGAGCGTTAGCGAGAATCAGAGCTGTGAGAAGCAAGGCTCTATCGTCTAGTGGTTAGGACCCTCTTTCGCATAAAGCTTCAGAGGGCAAGCGCTTTTGTGATAGACATACTATTTATACTGCCGCTTTCGTCTAGTGGCCCAGGACACAGCGTTCTCAACGCTGTAACACCGGTTCGACTCCGGTAAGCGGCACTGCGTCAGAACTAAATTTTGGGATTGAAAAAAAATATGAAGATATCGGCCTGCATTCTTGCTTTTTTGCTGCTTTTTTATTCGATAACTTCTGCTGTTTTTGGACAGATTAGTTATCATTTTCCTGAAGCTTCTGAGGGACAAATTAACGAAGCGGTTGCCAAAATAGTGCCTATCAGGTGGCTCCCGTCCCATCCCTTATACTTTTTAATACGGGTAAGGGAGACTTTTTCCAGGGCTTTGCAACCATCAAGCGCCAAGCGGGCCGGTTTTGATTTTGTGCTATCGGGTAAAAGACTTAAGGAGGCTTATCTGCTTCTCGAAAATGGCGACTTGAAAAATACGGGGAAGTCGCTTAATAGATATTCTTCAAAGCTTGCAGACGTTGGCAAACAATTGGAAAAAGCCAGATCACAAAATCAGGATATTGCAGCACTTACTGCGGAGATGTCAGAGAGATTTAAAAATCATGAAGTTTTACTTTATGCAATTTCCAAAAAATCCGTAGCTGGTGATTTAGATGAGGTTATTAATGCTTCCGGGGACAGTTTTGTCAACAGTATAATGGTTATAAATAACATTTTGCCGGGCGTAAAGGACAGGTATAAAACTATAACAAACGCGGAAAATATAGAAAGCAGTCAATCTGCCATGCCAACACCAAGTCCGCTTGGAACATTCCAAGCATCCCCTTCCGCAAGACCCAAGAGGATCATATATTAGAGTGCATAGAGATTAGAGATTAGTGATTAGTGATTAGTGATTAGTGATTAGTGATTAGTGATTAGTGATTAGTGATTAGTGACTAGACTAGGAAGGGAATGAGTAAGAGGGCTACTATGTTAATTATCTTGATCATGGGATTAATGGCTGGTCCGGCTGTGTCCTTGTAGGGATCACCGACGGTGTCACCTGTGACCGCTGCTTTGTGAGCGTCGCTGCCTTTACCGCCAAAATTGCCAGCTTCTATATATTTTTTAGCATTGTCCCAGGCCGCTCCTCCGGTTGTCATCGAAATTGCCACAAAAACACCAGTAACAATTGAGCCCATCAGAAGTCCGCCTAAAGCCTTGGGACCAAGGGTAAATCCAACGATAATCGGCGCAAAAGTCGGAATAAGCGCCGGAACTATCATTAGCTGAAGCGCTTTTTTGGTTACGATATCTACGGCTTTATCGTACTCGGGTTTATCTTTGCCAGAAAGAATACCGGGAAGCTCTTTAAATTGACGTCTTACTTCATCAACTACGGCTCCACCGGCAATGCCCACTGCTTCCATTGCGTAGGAAGCGAACAAAAATGGTAAGGCTGCACCGATTAGGAGACCAACTAAAACTTTGGGGTCAGAAAGAGAAAAATCAACAGCTGCCCCTTTTGAGGCAAGTTCCTGGGAATAGGATGCAAAAAGGACAAGAGCGGCAAGAACGGCTGAAGCAATTGCATAGCCTTTGGTGATAGCTTTTGTTGTATTGCCAACTGCGTCTAGGGAATCCGTGATGTCACGAATTTGTTTCGGAAGATGTGCCATTTCGGCAATCCCCCCGGCGTTGTCTGTAATCGGACCAAATGCATCTATTGCAACGATAATTCCGGTCAGCGAAAGCATGGAAACCGCTGCTATTGCAATACCATAAAGACCTGCGAGCTGGTAGGAAATAAGGATGCCTGCACAAAGAACAATGACAGGCCAGAAGGTAGACCTAA
>MFAZ01000042.1:13325-17652 GCA_001776335.1 Candidatus Curtissbacteria bacterium RIFCSPHIGHO2_01_FULL_41_11
CAGCAAGACCGGCGATTATGTTTGTGGCATGGCCGGTTGTTGAGGCTGCGGCAATTTGTTTTACAGGATTAAATTTAGTCGCTGTGTAATATTCGGTAATTAAAACCATAAATACGGTAACAATAACTCCAATAACGCTTGTGAAATAAATGTTAATGGGATCAAGTGCTCCGTTTGCGTTTGTTGAAATTATTGTCGCAGGATAAAAGCCGAGAATAGATACAGCTCCAGCAACGATTAAACCAACATAAAGAGCACCCATGATACTTTTGTTTTTGGGCAGTTTTACAAAAAATGTGGAAATTATTGTTGACAGGAGACCGATTGCACCAAGAGTCATGGGATAAATAATTGCACCGATTGAATTTGGGAAAAGCAAACGTCCGAGAAGCATAGCTGCAATCAAGGTTACGGCGTATGTTTCAAAAAGGTCTGCCGCCATGCCGGCGCAGTCACCCACATTATCACCTACGTTATCGGCAATTACTGCCGGGTTTCTTGGGTCATCTTCCGGAATACCCGCTTCAGCTTTGCCTACAAGATCCGCTCCAACATCCGCGCCTTTTGTAAAAATTCCGCCACCTAATCTGGCAAAGATTGATATCAAGGACCCTCCAAAACCCAATCCGACGAGACCGGAAATGTCACCTGTTGCGCCGAAAAATCCTGCTGTCGAGAGCAGAGCCAGACCGGCAACCAATAGGCCTGTTACGGATCCGCCCGAAAATGCAACGCCAAATGCCGGCGCAAGACCATTTTTGGCCGCTTGAGCAGTTCTGACGTTTGCTCTAACTGATATGTTCATACCAATAAAACCGGAGGCGGCGGACGCAATTGCACCTACCAAAAATCCACTTGCGGTAGTAAGTGAAAGCGCCTGCCAAAGCGCAAGAAAGATTACTGTTGCGGCAATTGCAATTATGCTGTACTGCCGGTTAAGGTAAGCTTTTGCGCCTTCTGCGATAGCATCTGAAATCTGGCGCATTTTAGGAGTGCCGGCATCTTGTGAAATTATTCTGAATGAGATTATTAAACCATATAAAATAGCCGCAGTTGCAGCGGCAAGAGCGAATGGCAGACCCAGTGCTGGATTAATATTTAATAACATTTACCTGAAACTTTTGGAGCAGACTTTCGTTGATGATACAAAACTTTATGGGTTTTTTGCAACCGTAAGCTTAGCTAGCCGCTTGCGGTATGGAGAAGGGTTTTGATTCTTTTTGCTTTTTCTGTTGGCCTTCTTTGGTGCTTTTTTCTTTTGGAAGAGCTTTTGTTAGGGCAACTTTCAAAACCTCATCCATGTGTTCTGCAAATATGAACTGCAAGTCTTTTTTGACGTTTTTTGGAATTTCTTCAAGGTCTTTGGCGTTTGCTTTGGGCAAAATTACTGTTGTAAGACCTGCTCTGTGTGCAGCAAGAACTTTTTCCTTGACTCCGCCAATTTCTAAAACTCTACCTCTTAGTGTAACTTCTCCTGTCATTCCGACTTCTTTTCTGGTTGGGATTTTAGTTAGAGCGGAAACCAGAGCGGTTGTTATTGCAATACCGGCAGACGGTCCTTCTTTTGGAACAGCACCTTCAGGAACGTGGATGTGAACATCTATTTTCGCTGCAAATTCCTCTGAAAGACCCAAAATTTTTGCTCTCGAGCGAACATAAGACATGGCGGCTTGGGCTGATTCTTTCATGACGTTGCCGAGTTGACCTGTAAGAATAAGTCTGCCGCGCCCAGACATTAAGGTTACTTCGACAAAGAGAATCTCACCACCTGCTGTAGTTACGGAAAGACCGGTACTCATGCCTACCTCGTCTTTTGCTTCCGCGATTGTCTTTGTAAATCTGGCAGGACCAAGGTATTGCGGAACAGTTTTTGGGGATATTTTGATTTTTTTATTTTCTTTGCCTTTTGAAGCAAGTTTTTTGGCACTTTTTCGAAGAATGGCTGCAATTTCCCTTTCCATTTCGCGAACTCCAGCTTCTCTGGTGTAGCGGGAGATAATTTCGCGGATTGCGCCGTCTGAAATATCAACTTTTTCGCCGGTTAAGCCATGGGCTTCTAACTGTTTGGGGATTAAAAACTTCTTGGCGATGTGATATTTTTCGTCTTCTGTATAGCCTGGATAAACAATAACTTCCAGCCTGTCACGAAGAGCCGATGGAATGGTATCCAGAATATTTGCAGTTGTTACAAACATGACATCAGAAAGGTCATAGGCAACTTCAAGATAGTGATCGGAAAATGCATTGTTTTGCTCCGGATCAAGCGCTTCCAGGAGTGCAGATGAAGGATCACCTCTGTAATCAACGCCAATTTTATCGATTTCATCGAGCATAAAAACAGGATTTTTGGTGCCGGCGTTTTTAATTCCTTGAATGATTCTGCCAGGCAGGGCTCCTACATATGTACGCCTGTGACCGCGAATTTCTGCTTCGTCGTGGATCCCGCCAAGAGACACTCTGATAAATTTTCTGCCGAGGGCCCGTGCAATAGATTTTCCGACAGATGTTTTACCTACACCCGGTGGACCGACGAAACATAAAATTGGACCGCGGATTTTACCGACCAATTTGTGAACAGCGAGATATTCGAGAATTCGCTCTTTTACTTTGGGAAGGCCATAGTGGTCTTCATCTAAAATTTTGGCAGCTTCTTCTACACTTAGAGCCTTTTTCTTGTCGACTTTCCATGGCAAATCTACCAGCCATTCCAGGTAGGTGCGGATATAAGATGATTCGGGATTATACGATGACATTTTGGCAAGACGAGAAAGTTCTCGATGGGCCTTTAGTTCAACTTCTTCGGGCATTTCGGCGGCTTTAATTTTCTTTCTAAATTCACTTATTTCCCGACCGTCTTCGTCTTCCCCAAGTTCTTTTTCAATTGACTTCATTTTCTCTCTCAAAATCGCTTCTTTTGTGACGCGACCAACGCGTTCTTGGGTTTCGGTGTCAATTTTGGCCGAAATTTCCAAGATTCTAATTTCGCGGGTCAGTAGATCTGAAAGTCTCTCGAGTCTTGTTTTTGTATCAACCATCTCCAAAATCTGCTGCTTATCAAACGTCTTGAGATCTATGGAGGCGGAGACAATATTGACCAGCTGGTTCGGATCGTCTGTTGAGAAAATATGAATTGAAGATTCGAGAGTCAGAGTACCGCCAAGTTCTCCGTATCTCTTTATTTTGGCAAGAATATTTCTGAAGAGAGCTTCGATTTCTTCCGTTTTTTGTGTCAGTTCGGGAACCTCTTCTACTTTAACTGAAAGGTAAGGATCAATTTGTGTAAATTCTTTCAGGTAAACACGAGACAGGCCTTCGACGGCTAGATTATATTCATTGTCTACTTTCCATAGCCGTCTAATTAACCCGACTGTACCTACCGAATAAATATCGTTGGGAGCAGGATTTTCGATTCTGGGATTTTTTTGTGCAACAAATACCGCAAGTCTGTCACCAGACCAGGAATTATCAAGACCAAGTTTGACCTTTGGTCGTCCAACTGTGATCGGGACCATGGATGAAGGGAAAACTACAGTATCACGAAGCGGAACAATAGGTAGTTCGCTTTTAAGTCTCGGTTTTTGCGGATCAAGAAAAATTGCCACGTATATATTCTACCATCAACAGGAAGCTTGTTGGCTTGCTGAGATTAGCAATCAGAATACCATGAGTGCTAAATCATGTCAAGACCATGAGTTTGTAGAATGAGAGTTCTGGAATAAATTCTATTGGTGGAAAGATTTTGCAGCTTTTTCCGCCTGCTTTTTGGCCCATCCAATTCTAATTCTGTAAAAAGGAATCGGTAGATAGCCTGCTATCCTTATATTTATGTTTATAGGAATTCTGTTTCTAACAGTTTTCTCCCAAACAGGTATTCCGCCTTGCTTTATTGAGACTTCCGTGCCTTTATTCTTCGGGTTAATAAATTCGTAATCAAAAGTGTCTAAAGGGCGAGAATGGTCTTCTATAAGAGGATCTTGAGTGCGTTCCCGTTCCATTTGCAGCAATTATACTTTTTTACTCTTAGAAAACAAAGCTATTCCTGCAATGAAAGCTGCTATTGACAAAATTTGGGCGACTTTTATTACTCCGATTACAGCCGTGTCAATGCGCCAGAACTCTACAATGAAGCGGCCTAGCGAATATAGAATCAAATACATGGCAAATACTTGCCCTCTGATTTTCAATTTTTTTGACAGGTAGAAAAGAATTAAGAAAAAGATACCATCTAAAATTGCTTCATAGAAAAATGTCGGATGAAAGCGGTCGGAGTTTAAGAATTGGGCGGGTCGGTTTTGGTAAGAGATGTAGACACCCCATGGCAAGGTGG
>MFAZ01000043.1:0-74962 GCA_001776335.1 Candidatus Curtissbacteria bacterium RIFCSPHIGHO2_01_FULL_41_11
ATTTGGTTACCTGCCGCTGTAACAATAATTGCATCATATGGCGCGTACTTTTGAAGACCTTGTGAACCGTCTCCAATTTCAACATGAACATTGTCGCACTCTAAATTTTTGAGAGTTTTAGCTGCTTTATCTGCAAGTCTCCCGATAATTTCAATTGTATAAACCTTTTTTGCAAGATGCGAAAGGATCGCTGCCTGGAAGCCGGAACCCGTGCCGACTTCCAAAACTTTTTCGCGGCCCTTTAATTCCAATGCTTGCGTCATGACTGCAACCAATGAAGGCTGGCTGATTGTTTGTCCTTCTCCTATTGGCAGAGGAACATCCAAATAGGCATCTTTTCGATAATTTGCAAGAACAAACTTGTGCCTTGGAACTTTCCTAAAAGCGCTAATTACTCTTGAATCCGTGACACCCAGAGGTTTAATGTAATTTTCAATAAGCGAAGCTTTTCTGCGAATGAGCGAAGCTTTTCTGCGAATGAGCTCTGTCTGTTGCTTCTTGTAGTTTTTTTGACTTTTCATTTTACTGGCCAAAATATTGGCGGATGGAATCATGCCGAAAATACCGGCTGTCGTTTGTAAAATGTTTACCTTTATACGTACATAATTCTTTAAAAAGGCGTTCGAATGCATTCTTAACTTCTTCTTCGGGATAAAATCCAATAAAATGTGCGTATAAGTGTTTCTTGGGTACGGAAAGAGAAACAGATCCATCAAAATAATTTCTCCTTTTGTTTCTTTTGATTACAAGTTTAATCAAGCCAAGATTAGGGTTAAGATGCGGCAGGCGATATTTCAGCTTTTCTACGTTCCTCTCAATAGCTTCCCAAAGAGAACTTGAAACTTGATAATGTTTTGTAGTTACACAAAGATTCATATGCTTTTTCAGTCAGTTTTAACGGCAATTTTTTTAGGCTTTGATTCCGGTATTTTTGCAAATGTTACCGTCATCACACCATTTTTTGCCTCAGCTTTAGGTTCCTTGTTTGGGTCAATTTCTCCCAGAACCAAGACGCGGTAAGAAAAGGACGTTGACGCTTTGCGGTAATATTTTTTTCCTGCCTTTTCCTCTTCTGTCTTCTCGCCCATGATGGTCAATATCCCTTTGTTGAATGTGACATCGACATTTTTGGGCTCTATGCCGGGAACTGCCGCTTCCACATAAACGTTCTTGTCGTCTTCGGAAATTGAAAGCCCGCTAATTGTTGTAGCTGTCGGCAACAAGTCTTCCTCTAATTCTTCAAAAAGAGTCGGGAATCCCCACATAGATCTTGGTACTAAATAGCCATTCATTTATGTTCACCTCCTCTCGAATGCGTTTGACGTGGTTTTGTTTGGATTTGACGAGAGAAGTAAGAAAATTTGTCCAACTAATGATTTTTGAAATATCCCTTTTATGATTCTTGTTGTGGCTGTCAGTTTTGGCTCTAACAATAAACGAGCTTCCTCAAAATTGTAGCTTGGCAAAAATGTAGAATTACTTACTAAAATTGTTTTTCCCATTTTAACTGTGCTGAAGTTATCACTTTCGGCAACTATATTCTGTGCTCTATTTAACATGTGGCTGGTATCTTTAAACACATTATAAACGTGTTTCAAATCACAGAAATTTGTTCGCCTTTAGATTAAATTTGGAGAGTGATAAAAAAGATTAAGGAAGGCGAATATAGACTTTTTGAAACAGAAACTCGAACTCGGTTGATAATTTTAGACGGTCAGGGGCAATTCGTTTGGTCCCTTAGTAAAAAAATTGGTGAAGTTTTGGTTAAATCAAAGAAGAAATACAAAACAGATAAGACTATCGCTCGGGGGTATTTTCGAGTGTACGAGGTTCTTGGCGAACCGGGATTAACTGATTCATTTCATTTTGAGGTTTGCGTGGGGCATGGCCAATGGCAGGGGTATCTCTTACCAAAAGGATTCCCCAATAATGGTGGCGAAGGGCGAATTATCCCAACAAAAGAGGTCATCTCTAAAGGTACTTGTAATTGTTGAAATCAACTTTCCAAGTTCAATAATTCTTTTTGCAACTTACTAATTTTGGGAATAAGGAATTTGTGATTTTTTACCTGAATTATTTGTCTTCTTATAAGATCTTCTATCTGACGACTAACAGATTCTCTATTTAATGCAACCGAGTCGGCTATATCTTTGTGCGTGATAGGAGCGTCTATTAAAACTCCATCCTCTGTCTTTTGTCCAAATCTTTCAGCTAAAAATGACAATCTGGCAATTACTCTTGCAGGTCCTCCATGAGTTTCCAAATTGTCCAGACGGTTTACAAAAACATTCAAAAGATCAATCAGTTTTTGGTCCAGGGCAACAGAAAAGTAAGGATCTCTTCTTAGTTGCCCTAAAAAAACTTTTGCCTCTGTTTTGCGGCACACCACCTCGTCCATTGCCTCATAATAAGCGTCTCTATGAATTTTTTTTAACACAAAAAGAAGAGGGAAAAGTTCTCCTTTTTTATAGATAACGTGGAGTTTTTCTCTACCTGATTCTGTTAGATAATAAACGCGAACGTGGCCCTTTTCGATGTAGTAAATACCGCCGGGATTAATATCGGGTCTTAATATAAGTTGGCCTTTTTTAAACCGATATTGTTTGCCCGTTAGGAAAAACTCATCAAAGCTTACAATCTTACTTTTGAACCCTTTCAAACAAAGCAATTTTAAACCTTTGGTTAGCGAAAGGGAAATATATTCAAATGTTTTAGTTTATCGACCAACTTTTATCGAGTCAATAAATTTTTGAGAATTTTCCACCTTTGTGAGGTCTGGTGAGTTCGTGAACGTTTTCCTTAACAGGAAATACTCTGTATTTGGTTCGTTGTCTGTTATCGGCTTTGCTTTTTGGATAAGTCTTGTCAGATCTTCCCTATCCCCTATCAAAAGAGTCGGAATTTCATTTATTGTGAAGTCCTGGTAAATTTCCGCTAAATCTTTGGCCGGTTTTGAGCTTGATCGGAAATTTGAAAATTTTATCTCATCCATTTTAATCTGTTCGAATGAACCTTCGAGAAAAAGTCCGCCCGTACTTTGCGGCGATTTGAAAACCAGAACGTGCGGAAAGACCTCGGTAAAACTTTTGATTGCCATTGATATATCGTCTTGTCTTGATCCAAACCAGATCCATTGGCTAACTATCCCGCCCGGTCTAAGTTTTTTAGCAATCTCCGCGTAAAAATCTATTGAATATAAAACCGTGGTACCCGCAGCATTAAATGGTGGAGGCGGATCAATTGTAACAATGTCATATTTTTTCTTTGTTAAAAAGACATAATTGCGACCATCGTTAATTATTATTTTTCCTTTTGGATTGCTCAATACCTCATTTGAATCTGTGTGGAAGAGAGTAAATGCATCAATAACAGAAGGCACGAGTTCTACGACATCGGTTGGAATATCATGAGTTAAGCTGGACCTGAAAGTTGTCCCCATACCAAATGCTATTACTAAAACATCTTTTGGATTTCGGTGCAGAAGTATCGGGATATGTGCCATTAACTTTGTTTCTCCTACTCTCCCAGTTGTCGGAACTCCATCCAAGAACAAATTTTGGTCGAGATTTTTTTCGTCACGATAGGCAAAAACCGATGCAACTTCATCTTCTTCGAAGAGGTAGTTAATTCCTTTTTCTTGTGCCCAATTAATTCGCCATTGAGTGACATTTTCGTTTAAAGAGTTCCTTTTGAAACCAAATAGCCAAGCTGTAAAAATTAACATGATAATTGTCAGGGCAAATACAGGTATTTTAAATTTAGACTTTTGCTCTTTTGAGACAAAAAGAGCTGCTATTAAAAAATTTAGGATTGATAATAGAATGACACTTTGAGAAGATCCGATTTTTGGCAAGAAGAAAAAGCTTGTGAGAAATCCTCCGGCAATGCTGCCTATGGTATTTGCAAAGTAACTTAGACCAACCAATTTGCCTAAGTGCTCTTTTTTTGCGATAAGTGCAATTACCGCTGGAAAGGTGAGTCCCATAAATATGGTTGCAGGTAAAAGAACAACAAGTACCATTAGGTTTTTGTTGATTGCAATTTGGTTCGATGTCAGATAAACCGTCCCTAGCGCAAAAAACCCAATTGCAAACTCGCAAAATGCAAAGGCCAGGAAGTTACTTTTTATGATTTTTGCATAATTTTTATAAAATAAACTTCCTATAGCTATTCCCAATAAATAAAGCGCCAAAATTTCACTAAAGGCGTAGACCACGGTTCCTACGGTCGGAGTTAATATTCGTGTCCAAAGGACTTCGTAGGCTATTGAGATCAGACCCGAAAGTGAGAATGCCAAAATTACGGTGGAAGTTTTTGGTGTTAATAATTTTAAAAAGTCTGTTTGTGAATTTATTTTGATTGTGGATTTAATTTCCGGTACTTTTATAGTCTTTGCAACTGCGCCTATTAAAAAATTAATCAAAGCCGCAAAAATTAATGTGGTTTTCAGTCCGAATAACTCAATTAAGATAAAGGCGCTTAGAAGTACGCCCAGGACCGCTCCAAATGTATTGACTGCGTAAAGAATGCTAACTGCGTTTTGGGGGCGGTTTTTTAAAAGATTTAGATGTTTGGTTAAAGTGGGTAGTGTTGCTCCCATTAAAAAAGTCGGAATAATTAAAACCAGGATTGTGAAGAGGAATTTGATAAAAAGTAAAACAAAATCCTGCGAACTTCCATCAGAAAACAGAGCATAAATATTTTTGATTTGGGGAATTAAAAATAGGGTTAGAAGGCTGAATAAACCTATTAAAATTTCTAAGTTAGAATAAACTTTCAGGAGCTTTTTACCATTTGAGTTGTCTACAAATTTGCCAAAAGTGAGACTGCCAATTGCAAGTCCACCTAAAAATGCGGCGATGACAGCAACTATGGAGTTTGTAGTCGAACCAAAAATTAAAACTAAATAACGTATCCAAACTATTTCGTAGATAAGACCAGCAGCTCCTGACAGAAAAAATAAAAGGTAGATTATTTTTGGAGACCTAGGTTGCATTACGTAATTCTGCTTTTTGATAAACTTCCGAGTTTACATGAGCGAGTAGATACTTCAGTCCCCCGAAGTATGTATTCGTTCTTTCGCATTCATCCGAGGACTAACAGTCCTGGGTGTTCTGCGAGCAAATATAAACTTCACTAAACCGAATACAGCTATACATTAGCCTGAAGTAATCTTCAATGAATTTAGCTATGCTCCACTAAAGTGACTGTGATATAAACAACGATTATACCAAGAACCACTAAAAAACTTTCAATAGCCGCAAAACCCTTTCTTTTTTCATGATGAATCTCCGGAATTAAATCCGAAGATGCAATATAAATAAAAAATCCAGCAGTTAGAGCAATGAATATAGGCAGATAGCCTGCCAAAATATCTCCTAAGATATAAGTACCCACCGCACCAATAAATGCTACAGCAGCACTGGTAATATTGACCAAAATTATTTTCTTCCTCGAAAGTCCTTTATGAAGCATAAGACCAAAATCTCCAACTTCCTGGGGCAACTCGTGGGCTAAAACCGCCAGAGCAGTTACAATGCCGAGAGGTATATTTACTGTAAAAGTAGCGGCAATAATGACACCATCTATAAAATTATGCATAGTATCACTGATAATAATTAAGGGCAGTGTGGATTTAGAATCATTATCTTCTTCGTGATACTGCTCATGGTGGTGAAACCAATGAATAGAACGCTCCAAGAAAAAAAATAAAACCAAACCCGCAAGCGTCCAAAAAAAGATATCTATTTTTGCTTTTTCTCCTTGCTGAAGTGCCTCCGGCAAAAGATCAAAAAACGCTGTCCCAAGCAAAACTCCGGCAGCAAAAGAAGCAAGAAAATGAGAAATTTTAAGTGCAAGTTTTTCGCGGGAAAGCAAAATAATTCCCCCGGCAAGAGCAATAATACTTCCTATAAAAGTAAACAATAAAATGTATGCTAAAGTTGACATTTTTTACGGAGTCCAGATAATTCCAAACTGTGACATTTTGGAGGTTTTGAATCCATATTTTTCAACTAAAGTATATCATTATTGATATCCTTTAGCCTGGAATACTAAGAAACTGCATTTGTTGCAAGAAGAATTGGAAGAAAAATCACGATCTGCAACTTAAGCTATTTTTCCATTCATATATTTAGTAACTATATCTGTAAGAATTCCTTTATCTAGCTGAAAGAAGTCAAAGTGTTCGAATAAAGGTTTAGTAAACTTTTCTACAATTTCTACTGGGGCCTGCCGGCAGGCAAGGCCGAGGGCTTTAGTGCCCTCGGAAGTTTATGAAATGGCCGATCTAATCTTTACAGCCCCGTGGTAAGAGGCTGGGATAGAATCCAAAGACCAAGAGTGGTGTAAATTACCATTAATGCCAGCATTGGGAATTGACTTATCAGGGCCTTTTGCCCAGAAGGGTAAATCTTTAAGGAAACTAAATGTGCAAGGAAGACGGCAACGACGTGCCCCAAAAGAATGACCAAAACTTGAGAGTGCCATACAAAATTGGCGCCAACGATTCCGATATTTGGTGTAAAGTTAGCAGTCTTAAATAGATTCCAGCCGAATCCAAATGGATCCGAAACCAAACGAATAATATTTTGACCTTCAGTTAAAAGTAGTGTGTAATAGTGGGCGATATTATATACCAGAGCAATCGGAATCAAGGAGAAGGCAAATTCCCTAGCAAGTTCTAAAATAGTCTGCCTAGTACCAGTGATTACTTTCGCTATTGCAATGAGTATCAAATAGATGTACAGGAATATTATAGGTGCTGCTGCAAGACCAAGTGTTTTAACTACTTGAAATGTTAAAAGCGAATTTTCTCCAAGAAGACTTCCAATTACAGTCTCTAAGCGGTAAGAAAGTCTCAACCAAGGGAGAGTCGAGCTGAAACCATCAAAGGCGGTCGAGGAAAGCATAAAGAGGATAAATACTAAAAGGCTGAAATGTTTTGTCTTGTCTTTTGCTAAACCCACAAAAGGGGGCCTGAGATAAATTTTCCCTGAATCGACCTCGACTGGTGCGACTTTGGCAATTAAGCCAAAGAAGACACTGAAGAATTCACAATAAGAAAACCAATTTTTCTTGCCAAATGCAATGGCTCCTGTCAGGTTTATAAGAGTATATTGTATGATCAAAAGCGAAAGTTTCGCAGGTGTTGTACCACCAGCCAATTCCCACCAAATCAATAAAAAATAAATAATAAGAGCTGGCCAGTAGCTTAACTTCCGAGGATAGCTAAAAATTCCTCGTGTTTGCTGGCCTGTTAACTTCTCGCCAAGCTCAACTAGTACCCTCCAAGGATTGATAATCGACCAAAGATTGCCAAGAAGTGCCGTCAGGTAGGTAAAGCCTAGCAGGAAAACAATCCAGAAGAAAGTCATATTGAAATTTGAGTAGGCGTCGTCAATGCCCCAAATGCCAGTAAGAACGGTTAAGAAAAAGAAAAAAAGGCTGATTGTTTTTAGTCCTTTAATAAACCAGCTTTTGAACATCAGCCCGGATATTTCTTGAGATATTTCGAGTTTAGGGTAATTAATCTCTCTTTTGTGCTGATTGAAAAAATAGCCAATAATCAGAAAAGAAACAATAAGAGCAGCTGCCGCCCCATACAAATAAAGCCAAAAGGGAACGGGTAAATTATAGAGTTGACCAAAGGCGTGGGCAAAGGTTGGTTTGGGAAAAATGAGAAGACTAATAAAGACGGCTATAAACGCGCCGACCCTCTTCATTATTTTGGTGAAACTTCAATTGCGCCTAAGTCGATTTTCGATTCTTCCAGTTCAAAAATAAATCTTCCCGTTGAATTAGCGGTAAATTTAAGCTCTTTTGGATTATCTTTTTCTAAATCAACGAATTCGTCATAGCCATGAACATGAAACTCTTCGGGCTCATCGGTCGTTATCCTGATTACAATTTCGTCCCCTTCGGTTATTTTGATCGTTTCCGGACCAGATACCAGTTTTTTGTCTGCAATAACCAACTCAAAAGTTTTAACTGTAGATTCTGGGGATGGACTTTGAATCGTGGTAGAAGTTTGAGCCTGACCTGGAGTATTCTCTATTTGCTTTTTTGGTTTGAACATGAAAAAGAGACCTGCAAGTATTGCAACAGTTAAAACTAGATAAATTATTGGGTTAATCTTCATAAACTTTTAAATTTATACACTAAATACTCACAATTGTCTAGAAATTTGTGGTAGTTTTTTTATGATTCAGTCTGTGGCCTGTACTGCAGCGCCTCTGCAACCATTCGATTACTCTCATGGTCTTAGAATCCCTTAATTATTATCATTTGGGCGATATTGGAGGGATTCTGCGACATGATTTGATTTGATTTTGACGGAATCTTCCAGGTCGGCAATAGTTCTTGCAATTTTAATGACTCTATGAAATGCCCGTGCTGATAAGTTGAGTTTTGTAATTGCTTGTTTTAAAAGCAATATTGATTGCTCGTCTAAATTGCAAAACTGTTTAAGTTGCTTGTTGTTCATTTCTGCATTTGATGTAATCTTTTGACCTTTGAATCTTTTAAGCTGAATGTCTCTGGCTCTCTGGACTCGTTTTTGGATTGTTGCTGATGATTCCGACTTAAATGCTAGAGTGAGTTTATCCGGACGCACCATGGGGACTGATATGTGCATGTCGATCCTGTCCAAAATTGGACCGGAAATTCTTTTTTGATAACGTGTAATTGCCGAGGGTGTGCAGGTGCAATTCCTGGTTTCGTCTCCAAAATAACCGCAGGGACATGGATTCGCTGCAGCAACTAAAGAAAAGCGGCATGGAAATTTTACCGAACCGGCAGCACGTGAGATGGTAATATGACCATCTTCCATTGGTTGGCGAAGTGCCTCCAAAACTTGTCTGGGAAATTCGGGGAATTCATCAAGAAATAAAACTCCCCGATGTGCCAAGGAAATTTCTCCGGGTCTTGGAATATTGCCTCCTCCAATTAGACCAATATGACTTGTTGTGTGATGAGGACTACGAAAAGGTCTCGATGTGATTATGGGGTTGTCTGATGATAGAAGATTGGCGACTGAATAAATTTTGGTTACCTCTAAACTTTCTTCGAAGGAGAGAATTGGCAGGATCGTAGCATAACTTCTAGCCATTAAAGTTTTGCCGGCTCCAGGCGGACCTTTCATCAGAACGTTGTGGCCCCCAGCTGCTGAAATTTCAAGTGCACGTTTAGCGCTTTCCTGGCCTTTGATATTTTCGAAATTATATTCACCGTCTTCGATGTTGGTATATTTTTGTTTCTTAAATTTTGCGGGACTTATGGATTTTGGCTCTGTTTGATTTAATGTTGAAAAGTGGTCGAAGAGTTGTTTAAGAGATTTAACAGGGAAAATTTTTATCTTGTCTACAGTTTGAGCTTCTTCCAGATTGTCTTCGGGAATGAAAAGATTTTTAAACTTTTTGTCCCTTGCAGTTATTGCGCAAGGCAAAACTCCCCAAATTCTACGAAGAGAACCATCGAGAGAAAGTTCTCCTAAGAATATGGAGTCTGACAAATCGGGGTTCTGTAATTGCTCCGAAGCGACGAGTATCCCAAGTGCCATCGGAAGGTCGTAAGCGGGACCTTCTTTGGGAAGATCGGCGGGTGCCAGGTTGACTGTTATTCTTTTTGGAGGCATGTCGGCGCCGGAGTTTTTTAGCGCTGCGCGAACCCTTTCTTTGGATTCTTCTACTGCTTTGTCTGGAAGACCAACTATGGTAAAACTTGGGAGACCTTGCGCGGCAATATCAATTTCCACGGTTATCGGAACCGCATCAAGACCAACAACTGCAGCCGAGGTAATTTTAGCAAGCATTTTTAAGCTTTAGGATAGGCGATAACTATTAGACGTTTTTCGTCGAAGTTACCATCACATGTATAAACAGTCAGTTGATCTCTTGGAGAGATTATTGAATCGACATCTTGAGGTGTGACTTTTCTTTTTTCCGAAACAAGGTACGTGTATACCTTGTCTTTTGTTTTAACATTTATCTCTGCCCCCACACTGATGTTTGCTAAATTCCCTAAAACGTTAGTCCTGTTGTGCCCATACAAAATAACATTACCTGAACCTGGTACTTCTGACGTAGAAAGCCATGAAACGCGAGTATCGGAGAGAGTCCAAACATTATCAACAATCTGACCGGGAGAAATTGGCAGATTAATGTTAACACTTGGGATTGAGATAAAAGTTGGTGGGGATAATTCTTGTTGTGCGGAGGTGTTTTCGGAATTTTGTGATACGGGTGAGGGCTTGGCAATTTTTGCTGCAAGAGTTTGTTTTTGTTTGTCTTCACCTAAAAGGTTTTTGACTATTTTTGTGGGGTAAATTTTTATAGCAAGAAGCGCAATGATGGTTGCGCTCATTCCGAAAATTAACAGTTGTATGAAGTAATCACTCTTCAGCTTTGCTCCTGGCAATTTTTAAACCAATCAGAAAAGCAAGTAATCCAACTCCAAGTGCTATCACCCATTTTGCTATTTCTTTATTGTTGCTCGTTTCTCCGAGAGTCGTCGTTTCACCGAGTACTTCCTGCTTGGTGGTGCCGCCTGCGGCTGCAGAACTTGATGAGGGAGTTTCAGATGGCGAAGGTGTGTCGGTGGGTGAAGGACTTGGCGAGGCTGAAGGGTCTGTGGATGGGGAGGGGCTTACGCTCGGGCTTGAGCTGGGGTCGGTTTGGGCAAAAGCGGTAACAGCTCCAGCAAATATTAAAGCGCAGGATGTGGCTAGCGCTAAGGCAGCTTTCCTTAATATCATGCAATATCTAGATTATCTAAAAACAGGCTAAAATTGCAATACCCAAGATTTTTTCACTTTTTTGACTTTCTCCAACCGGCGGCTTGAGCGTCTTCTTCCGTGCAAAACCATCGTTCTCCCTGTGATTGGTCAATTTGGGTTTTGTTGTAATAATATTGTCCAGGCATATGATAAATTTTACCATTTGAGCTTATATTCCCTTTGACTATGCAATTTGCATCCGGGGGCTGCTGATTCTGAAAGGTTTGAACCGGTGCTTTATAAGATGAGTTGCAGGCTGACCACAATCCTAACTTATTCTGCTCCGCCTCTTGTTGAGCCTGCAGGAGTTGATTTTGATACTTTATGTCTGGCGGATAAGAGCTTGAGGTGGCATATCCCTGGCGCACAAGAAGATCGTTGACCATAACACCTTCAATATAAACATACCTCAGGAGTCTTCCATATTTGTCTGTTTCGGATACATCCTTCTCTAAAGTGACATTTTTACCTTCTACCAATTCCTTGTTTTTGCTTGCGGCTTCTTGCCCAAAACATTGCACAGTTTCCCGTGGATCTACGGTTTCTGGTGTATCAATTCCAATGTATCTGACTCTTTGGCCTCCTTCCCCTCCAGAGACGGGTCCGCCTATGGCGGAGATTTCTATTGTGTCACCATCTATTACTCTGATTACTTTAAATATTTGTTCGGTAGTTGTTTCGGTAGTTGTTTTGAGTATTGTCGGACTTTGCTGATTTGAAGTTTTTGCACCTTGGGTTTTTTCTCCATCAATTTTAATACTTGTTGAAACGGGTTTTTTGAAATTTAAAGAAAAAACAGAATAGGAAAATACAAGAGCTAATAGGGCGACGAGTGATATTAAAGAGTACTTAAATTTCGGAGGCAACTCAATCTTTTCTTTCTTTGACTAAAAAACCGCGCATGGTTTTTGTTGCGAAATAGAAAGCAAATAAAAAGAGGGCCGCAAGTGTTTGATTGATTAGAAAGAAGAAAAAATCATCAGCCGAGGAGAATGTCAAAACAGCATAATATTCAAAAACTATAAAGCCTATTGACGATGTTACAACATCGACAAAGCTGAGCCATTTTTGTGCAGGATTTGTGAGACCAGCGACAAAAACCAGTGCCAGGATCGCAAAAATTGTGACGTAAAACGGAACCGGAATTAAATCCCTTAAAAGCGGCAAGCCCAGAAGCAGAATCGTTCCAGCAAGGAAGAAGAGAAGTCTCACGATATCCCCGTAATAATGAGGGAACCTGCCAATGCCAAGCAAAGTCTTAAGAGAGGCCATAAATTTATGATATACAATTTAGCTTGTAAGAACAAGGATCTCATTTCTTTGCAATTTTAGAACTACTATGTCTATTATTAAAAAGGATGAGTAAAAAAGATTCTCTGCTGTCTGCAGCTGCCGGATTAGGTGTGGCCGTTTTTTTGGTGCCGACTCTTCTTAATACAAATATTGGAAGCAAGATTCCTCTTTTCCCTTTGTCTCTTTTGGCACTGCCGGTTTTTACTTATGGCGGAATGTTCGTTGCAAGTATTATCGGAAGATCCTTTCCAATTCTTTGGCAACTTGCGAAGTTTGCGCTTGTCGGGGTTTTAAATACTGCGATTGATTTCGGAGCTTTAAACTTTTTGATTGCCAGAACAGGGGTGGTGAGCGGACCGCTCATTATTGCACTCAACGCAACATCATTTTCACTTGCTGTAATTAATAGTTATTTCTGGAATAAAGGTTGGGTTTTCCCTGAAGGGAAAAAGTCTAATTTTCTGACCTTTTTTGCGGTTACCTTGGTTGGGCTTGCGATAAATTCTGGGGTTGTTTTCATTCTGACTACTTTTGTTTCTCCCGTATTTGTGACTTCAAGTAAGCTTTGGGCGAATCTTGCGAAGGTACTTGCAACAGGACTTTCTTTGGTTTGGAATTTCCTGGGATATCGTCTAATCGTATTTAAGCGTTGAGGTATTTTTTCAGTTTTTTTAAGGCGAGAGCCCTGTGAGAAATTTTGTTTTTTAATGATGAAGGCATTTGAGAATAAGTTTTGTTGTACCCCTTAGGAATAAAAACAAAGTCGAACCCAAAACCGGAATTGCCTCTTGCGTGTGGAATAACTTTTCCCCAAACCGTTCCTTTGAAAACCTTTAAAGTGCGTCCATCGTAGATTGCGACAGCATCTGTCACCTTAGTTTTTCTACTTCCCTTAACCAATTGGACAGTTTTTTCCTCGCCTAAAGTTTTAAGGAAAAACTTTACAAACGGACCGGGCAGACCGTTTAATCCTTCAATTTCCAAGCTAACATCGGTAACTAAAACCGGCTTTTTAATTTTTTCGTATGCGGCTTTGGCTTTTTCGGTAATTACCTCGTCTAAGTTTAACGACTGGATTTCGGGAATATCTATATTGGAGATTTTATGGTTGGTCCCCAAAATTGCATTGATTTCGTCAATTTTGCCAGCGTTTGAAGTTACAACTACAAGATCGCTGATTTTCATTATATTTTTACTCCTGATTTTTTTAGGCTGCTAGCCAAACTTTTTGAACCTTTAAATAAGATTGAATGAATTCCAACAGAATTTGCACTTTCTATATTTGCAATTTTGTCATCAATAAATATTACCCCAGAAGGCTTCACTCTTATTTTTTTTAAAACGTGTAAGAAGATTTCTTGATCAGGTTTTTTTAAACCGAGCGTAAATGATGTAAAAACTTTATCAAAAAGTTCGTAAATTCCAGTTTTACCTATAGCATTGAAATGAAGATCTATGGTGTTTGAAAGTAAGTAAATTTTATAATCTTTTTTAAGTTTTTTGATTATTTTGATAACTTGTTTATCTATATCCACTTGGGATTCATGAATTTTTTGCCATGTTTCGATTATACTTGCTATCGTTTTTTCACCTGATGTGATGTTTTGAAAAAGTTTCGCAACTTTTTTGACATTTAATCTACCCAGGGTCCAGTCATTTTTATACTTTTCGTAAAATTCTTGGACCTTTATGTCCTCAATTCCAAAGAAATTTCCCATTAGTTCGAAGGTATTTTCATAAGTGTGTCTGAGGACGACGCCTCCCAAATCAAAAATGATAGCTTTTATCATTTTATTCGTATTCAATGGTTGCCGGGGGCTTTTGGGTTATATCGTAAACGACACGGTTGACGCCCCTAACTTCATTGACGATTCTGCTTGAGACTTTTTCCAAAACAACGTATGGAATTTTAGACCAGTCGGCTGTCATAAAATCGGTGGTATCGACGGACCTTAGAGATACAATGTAAGAATATGTCCTGGCATCACCCATAACGCCTACGGATTTAACGGGAAGAAGTGCGGAAAACGCCTGATTAACTTCCTTATATATATTGTTAGATTTAAGTTCCGAGATGAAAATTTCATCTACCTCTCTTAAGATTTTTAGCCTCTCTTTGGTAACCTCCCCCACAATTCTTATTGCTAGCCCCGGACCAGGAAATGGATGGCGCATTAAAAACTCTTCCGGTATGCCCAGAAACTTGCCTATTTTTCTTACTTCGTCCTTGTAAAGATCGGCTACCGGCTCCAATATTTCAAGTTTTAATCCCTGGGGGAGAGTTACATTGTGATGGCTTTTAATCTTATCAGCGTGTTTCGAAGTCTGCGCGGATTCTATTCTGTCGGAATAAATTGTTCCCTGTCCCAGAAATTTTACCTGCCCAATTTTTTTGGCTTCGTCTTCTAAAATCTTGAAGTATACTTTTGCAATTCTCTTTCTCTTTTCTTCAGGGTCTACAACCCTTTTTAGTTCTTTCAGAAATGTTTTGGAAGCGTCTACAATTTTAAAATTTTTAAACTGAACTTTTTTGGCAACTTTTTTTAGGTCTGCAATGTCATAACTTCTAAGAAGTCCGGTTTCGATGAAAACTAAATAAAGATTTTTAGGAGAAGCTTCTTTAATCAGTGTCGCGGCAACCGTCGAGTCCACACCTCCGGATACTGCCATCAAAACTTTATTTTTGCCTATTTTGTTTTTTATTTTCTTTTTGATTTCTTCTTTTAGTTCCTTAAGATCCCAATCGTGTTTTGCATTTGAAATTTTAAAGAGGAAGTTTTTGAGAAGGACTCTCCCCTTTTCAGTGTGTGTAACTTCAGGATGAAATTGAATACCATAAAACTTCTTGTGGGAATTTTCCATAGAGGCAATTTTTGCATTTTTGCTGGATCCGGTTAATTTGAAACCTTTGGGAAGTTTGTCGACTTGGTCGCCGTGGGAAAACCATACTGTTTCGGTGGAAGAAAGACCAGAAAAAAGCTTTGATTTTGTGATATTTACAGTTTCTTTACCAAACTGTTTTGATGAGTGCAACGAAACTTTTCCTCCAAGCTGATAAGCCATAAGTTGCAAACCATAACAGATTCCAAGTATGGGGAGACCTAGATGATAGATTCTTTGGTTGACGTGAGGAGCATTTTTTTCGTAACACGAAAACGGACTGCCGGAGAATATCAATGCTTGGGGTTTTAGACTTTGAACTTTTTCCGGGCTAATATCAGGGGAAACAAGTTCGCTTTTTACTCCAAAATCCCGCACTCTTCTGGCGATTAGGTGTGCATATTGCCCGCCAAAATTAAAAACCAAAATCATACGAGTTTTGCCAAAGATTCTTCAATCCTTTTTCTTGGTTCGATTGAAAGGTCGATTTCAAATTTTTCTCCGGAAAGTTTTTCGTATACTTCTATATATCTGAGGGCAATTTTTGCGATTAGGTCGTTTGGCATTTTTGGAGCTTTCCCCCTGCCGGAATATCCTTGCTCCTTGAACCACAACCGCATGAACTCCTTATCATAATTTTCCGGCTCTTCGCCTTTTTTAATTCTTGCTGCAAGGGTTTTTTTTACCCAGAAGCGACTGCTATCCGGGGTATGTATTTCGTCAATTAAAATCAGTTTCCCCCTTTTATCCAAGGCGAATTCGTATTTTGTATCCGCTAAAATCAGTCCTGCTTTATCGGCAATTTGGGATCCCCTTTCAAAGAGTTTCATCGCTGTCTTTTCTATTTGTTTCCAGACTTGTGGTGATACAATTTTCTGTTTTACAATTTCTTTTGCCGTTATTGGTTCATCGTGGCCGCCTGCTCCAGTTTCTCTTGTTGTTGGAGTAATGACAGGTTTTTTGAGTTTTTGGTTTTTGGTCAGACCTTGGGGAAATTTAATTCCATAAATAATTCTTTCACCGTTTGCATATTTTTGCCAAAGTGACGTATCTGTTACTCCGGTTATATACCCACGAACGACAACTTCAATAGGTAATGCTTGGCATTCGGACACAATCATGATATTAGGATCGATTACACCAATCATGTGGTTTTGGATAATGTCACGGGTTTTTTCAAACCAAAATTCGGAAAGTTTGGTTAAAACTGCTCCGCGGAATGGAATGTGACCCAAAACTTTATCAAAAGCGGAAATTCTATCTGTGGCTATAAGAATTCTTAAGTTGTTTTTTACAAACCAATCACGAACTTTGCCGCTATGCTTTGCTCCTAAACCGTGAAGACTAACTGTTGTGATGGCTTGGGGAATATTTTTAGCAATGGTTTTTCTGTCAATCATTTTTATTTATTTCTGAGGTATTTGCGCCAGCCTATTTTTTGTAAAGTAGCGTTTTTAGATAATACCTCTTTTTTCATGTCATTTTTATATTTTGTAATTCTTTCGAAAAGTTCGGGGTCGGTTGAGGCGATTATTTGGGCGGCCAAGAGGCCGGCATTCTTGGCGCTATTGATGCCAACGGTTGCAACTGGAACTCCGGATGGCATTTGGACAATTGAAAGTAATGAGTCTAAACCTTCCAGTGATTTGGTCATTATCGGGACACCTATCACCGGAAGTACGGTAAGAGAAGCAATAGATCCGGGGAGAGCAGCGGCACCTCCGGCACCGGCAATAATAACTTTGACGCCTCGACTTTTGGCTTCTTTCGCATATTTGGCAGTTTCTTCCGGGGCGCGGTGAGTTGAAAGAATTATACTTTCGTTTTTGACATGAAGTTCGTCTAAAATCTTGGAGGCATCTTTCATGACTTCCAAATCAGAATCCGAACCCATGATTATTGCAATCTGGGGCTTCATTCTGATAACTCCTTATTTAGCTCTTTTAAAAAAATTGTACATTGTTGCTGGGCAAGTCCAGCGTGGGCAGTAGGATCGATTAATTGAGGAATTTTTTCACGATCCACGAACTTGATGATTATTTTATCCCTTGCTAAAAGATGTGCAATAGGGTTTGCCCCATTTTTATCGATTTGATTCCAGGCTTCCATTGCAATTTGTCGTATTTTTTCATGAATTTCTTGCCTGTTTGCCCCATTTTTAACTGCTTCTAACATTAAACTTTCAGTACCGGCAAATGGACCGTATTTTTCAAGATTATTTTTAATATTTGATTCGTTGACAAGCAAATTGGCGACAAGTTTTTCCGTAACTTCTAAGATTTCATCAGCCGCCAAAAAGGCTTCCGGAATAAAGATGCGACGGTTAGCACTATCATCTAATGTTCTTTCCAGTAGTGACTCGGCTGCGTTTGCCCAAGCAATATTTACAAGTGATGAAATGTATCTTGCCAAAGAACAGACTTTTTCCGCTTTGTCAGGATTTCTTTTAAATGGCATAGCAGAGGAACCAACTCTTTTTTCATCTCTTTTTTCAGACCACTCTCCAATATTAGGTGACTCTAAAATTCTTAAATCGAAACAGAATTTATGAAGAGATTGTGCGACTGATGAAAGTGCTTGGGCGAGTAACAGATCAATTTTCCTGGGATAGGTTTGGGTGGCGATAATACTTTCTTTAAGACCAAGTTCGTCCATAACCATTTTACTCATAGTTTGAGCATCTATTTTGCTATTTTTTAGTAATTTGGCGTATGAAGCGCTTGTACCCACGGCGCCTTTCATACCTTTGGCTAGCAAATTATTTTTAAAATTACGGATAAGCTTTAGGTCAAAAAGTAAGTCTTGGGCGTAGATTGAAAATCGCAGGCCGAGAGTTGTCGGTTCTGCCGGTTGCAGATGTGTGTAGCCCATGCAAACTGTATTTTTATATTTTCTGATTTGGCGAGAGAAAGTTTTTTCAAGTTTTATTATTTTGCTTTCAATGATATCTGTGGCTTGTATAATTCTTATAATATCCGCGTTGTCTTCGATGTCCATGCTTGTTGCCCCGAGGTGAATTTTTCCGCCTGCTTTGCCGCTCTGCATAGCAAAAACTTTAATCTCGGCCATTAAATCGTGGTATATTTCTTTTTCAAATTTTTGGGCGAGAGCAATATCAATTTTGTTAGTGTTCTTTTCCAAAGATGTTAGTTCTTGTTTTGTCAGAAGTCCTGCTTTCTGCTGTGCACGCGCAAGGGCAACCCAGATTTTTCGCCAGAGTTTTCTCTTATTTATTTCGGAAAAAATTTTGCGCATCTCGTCACTACCATAGCGCCAAGAAAATGGTGATTGATAAGTGTCAAAATTTAAATCTGCTCTCATGTTGTTACTTTTTTGATTTGATTTTTGAATAAAGCTTCTTTTATTTCCATTGCTACGCGCTTTCCCACGCTGATTGATTTACCAAACAAATATCCGCTATATGGAGTTGCGAAAATGCCGGGAGATCCGGGCATTCTGGGTGAAACGTCAAAAACTACAATTTCTTTTTTTGGGGGGCCAGCGGTAATTATTGATTGTAAACTGAATGGACCGATGATTCCAGGCGGAATTATTTCTCTGGCAGCTTTTACAAATTTTTCGCCTATCTCGAAAGCTGGTTCAAGGAGTGATTCTAGCGTAGTTACAGCCATGTGCCCCGCTTCCTCAAAGCTTGGCCTTGTTCCTGCTTGTAAAGCTTCTATCTGATATTCAGCCAGAAGATTTCTAAGCCCTTCTATATTTGTTTGTCTTCGAGTATCGGTTCCAATTAACTCTAGACGATTGTTTATGGATGAAAAGAAAAAATTAAAATTTACTTGAACACCAATTACAAATTCCTCGATAATTGCACTTTCAAGCCCGCGTTTATCAATCTTTCCTTGTTTTAACATGAAACTTGACCATCGGTTGTAACTTATGCGGTCGTAGCACAAGAAGAATCCCCTTTCAAAACGCCTGTCTTTCTCTTGCGCTTTGACTATAACTAAGCGGTCAATTTCGTCCGGCGTTTTGAATTGCTTGGGGTATCTGATGTCAGCTTTTTCTAGAAGATTATATTGATTGAATTTTTCTGTGCGCTCTTCAATTCTTAATAGTTTCCTATTGCCAAACATTGGGACATTAAAGTCTTTTTCAATTGCATCATAGTCATTTACGTAAACTTCGAACGATCGATGAGGAATGAAGATAGCGTTTTTACTTTTGAGAATTTTTTGGACTTTTGGCGAAATTACATCTTTAAATTTATCTACATATAAGACTTCGTCAACACAACCTAATTCTCCTTGAGATTTGAAATACTGAGCGTAAGTTTTGTCTCTACCCTTTTCAACAATAACCAGAGTTTTAAAACCTTCATCTTTTGCACCGCGGCACACATCAAGTGCGCTGTGACTTCCGATGACTGCAATTGACGGTTTAGGCATAAATCACTTCACTCCTATCCGGCCCTACTCCAATAAAGCTAATGGGTAATTTGGTATAGTTCTCAACAAATTTAATGAAGTTTCTGGCTTCCTGTGGAAGATCAGTCAAGTTTCTCGCTTTTGAAATGTCTTCGTTCCATCCAGGTAATGTTTTGTAAACAGGTTTTACTGATGAGAGAAAATCTGCATCGCCAGAAATATAATCTGTTGTACTGTTGCCAATCTTGTACTGGATGCAAACTTTTATTTCCTTTAACTGTGAGAGGACGTCTAACTTTGTCATTGCAATATTTGTGACTCTATTATTTTCGCAAGCAGTTTTTAGTAAAACTAAATCAAGCCAACCCGGGTCTCTAATCCTTCCGGATGTTGTCCCAACTTCCCCACCTTTTTTTATAATCCAATCTCTCTGTTCACCTTTTATGTAGGTGGGCATGGGGCCCGATCCCACTCGGGTTGTATATGCTTTGGTGATCCCTATTACATAATTTATATCGGTTGGGTGGACGTCAAAACATCTCCAGATCCCAATAATACCTGTATTTGAGGAGGTTACAAATGGATAAGTTCCCGCATCAACATCCAGAAAATACCCCTGCGCTCCTTCAAACAAAACATTCTTTTTATTTTTAATTGCGCTTTTTACAAGCGACGTAGTTTCTGTAACTAGTGGTTTGATGAGGTTTGTGTATTTATGAAATTGTGAATAAATCTTTGACGGTGATAAATTTAGACTGAAATATTTGTTTTGAATTTTTATTTCTTCACCCAGCAAATCTTTAAAATCTTTCCGGTAAAGATCTCTGACACGAATACCAACTCTTTCGATTCTATCTGCGTAGGCCGGGCCTACTCCTCTTTTCGTGGTTCCGATTTTGGCGTTTCTTGATTCTTCGCGCTGGCCATCTCTCATTTTATGCCAGGGCATTACAAGCGTTGCGCGCTGGTCAATTCTTAAATTTTTCCAGGATACTTTCGCTTTTTTTAGTTGTTGGAGCTCATCATCTATTAACGATTCCAAGTCTACTAGTACATTTTTGCCTACAATATTTATTGATTTTGAATTAAAGATGCCAGATGGAATTATGTGAAGAGCAAATTTTCCAAATTTGTTTTTTACCGTATGGCCTGTGTTTGAACCACCATTAAATCGAGCAACAACATCTGCTGTTTGGGCTAAATTGTCTATTAATCTTCCTTTTCCGGAGTCTCCCCAATCTACTCCTATAACAGCCGCCACTCCTTTCCAGTTTGAAAGTTTTGATTTTTTCATTTTTAATTTAAAATTTTTTCTGTCGATTTTTCTTTAATCGCTTTTTTTATTTCCATTGCTATTCTTCTTCCAGTCGAAACGTCTTTTTGGTAATAAAGAGATGCATAGGGGGATCCATTGATAAAAAGGTTCGTTCCAGCAACTATTCTACAAGATATTTCAATGACGAAAAATTCCTGATTTGGAGTTATTATTGCCTCAAGACAAAAAGGGCCCCATAGGCCACCTGTCATTAATTTTTTGGAGGCTGTGATAGTTCTTTCACCCATTTCAAAAGCGTCTGCTAAAAGTGACTCACGAAGAACCAGAGGGCTGTTGCCCACGACAACAAAGCTTGGTTCTATACCAAGCCCTTGCTGGTTGTGTGACGGGATTCTACCAAGTGAGTCTACATTGCTTTCGTAACGTCTATCAATGGAAAGGACTTCCAGTTTTTTGGTAAGGGGTGAATAAAAATAGTGAATGTATGCAGAGACACCGATAACATATTCTTGAATAATAAATTTTTTAGGTTTAAAGTTTTTAATTTTTTGCTTGTATTCTTGTTTGTTTTTAGCAAAGAAATATCCTTCGCCTCCCGACGCCCCATATGATTTAACAAGAACCGGTCTGTCTATTTCATTGGCTTTAGCAAATTTCCTAGGAACCGGGACGTTTGCTTTTTCCAACCATTCCCTTTGTTTAAGCCTATCTGATTCCCAATCTAAAACTGCTTTGTTTCCAAAATAATGCACATTCATCTTTTTGTGCTCTTTTAATCCAAGATAAGCAACAAAGGATCCGTGGGGAATAAGAATGGCCTTTTCCTCTATAAGTTTTTTTTCGATCTTTGCGAAATCTGAAAAAGTTGGGATTTCTATTATTTTGTCAATGAAGTTAAATCGTCTATAAAGGGAAACGCGGTTTGGGGTGGCGACTACGATTGTTTCAAAACCTTCGTCTTTTGCGCCTTTTAAAATTTGCAGGGCAGAATGAGAGCCAAGTGTGGCAATTTTGTAGGGCTTGCGACCCACCATTTACGTATTTTACAGGAATCGAGGCTAAATTGCAAATTTTAAATAAGACTATAGGATTTTGAGGAGATTATTCCTTTTTCGGTTTCCCGAAATATGCTTAAAGTTTCAGGTTGCATGTCTGGATTCATTATCTTGGAACTGATTCTGATCGTCTTAATAAAATTTGCGAGTAAGGATAATTTTCATCGGGTAATCTACCTTTTGAAGTTTTAAAATCAATGACATGTTCTTTTCTCGTAATCCCAGTTAATTCAAAATCTTCTTCACTAAAAACAGCGTAAGGTTTTATTCTTACACTTACCACTTCGTGAATTATTCTCGAACCATCTCCTGGATTTGTAGGAATATTATAAGAGACTGGCACCCAAACCCCCGCAATAAGAATGGCGACTTTATTTATTTTTTCCATCAATTCGCCTTGCGAATAGGTTAGTCTGACAGATTTTAATGTGTTAACAAACGGCCAATCCAAACTTAGTTGTTCCGCGAATGTGTTCAGAGCCGCTCTCCTAACCGGGATTGGCCATAGATCAGCTAAATTTAAACCATAAAAAAAATTGCCCTTGAAGTTACGATCTTGGCTTGGTGTATACCACGAAATTTCTTTACAATATTCAATTTGATGCGAACCAGCGAGAGGGTGAAGAGTCTCGATTGTCATCTTAAATCTAACGTTTCTGACCCGAAGGTTATATTTTTGGGTCTGATGATTACTTGGCGAGGTCCGACCTCGACATGACCGGCATCAAGGGATGATAATTTGTTGTTTTTTATGATTTGTTGAGCTTTTTTGACATGTGATTCCGGTAAAAAAATTGCATAATCCTGCCCCATGTTAAGAGTTTGATAAATTTCATAGTCTGAGAGACCTGCATGTTTTTGGATAAATGTAAAAACTTCTTGAGGATTAAAGACCTTTTCAATTATATATGTAAATTCTCCCCTTGCCCTCATTATTTTTCTAAGTCCATGGCCGGTGATGTTGGAAATGTAATGGATATTAACTCCTTCATCGAGTAAATTCTGGATTAGTTTTGCATAAATGTTGGTTTTTGTCAGAAGGACTTCCCCATACATTTTGCCGCTCGGGAGTTTTATTGCATATCCTTTGGTGAGTTTTTTGGAAACCGCTCGGGCTAAAGATATACCGTTACAGTTAATTCCGCTGCTTTTCAAAAGCAGAATACGGTCTCCTGCTTTAAGTTTTTTGTCCGTAATCAGTTTATCTTTGGGGTCGATGACTCCAATTGCAGACCCTCCAAGATCAACTGTGTCTTTTTCTATTACTCCTTTTAAGGTTGGGGTTTCGCCGCCGCCCCACGTTGCCATAGATACTTTACAAGCGTCACGCCAGCCCGTTACGAAATCTGTCATTCTATCTTTATCTTGTAACCAGCTGTTATCTTCGATAGCCCAGTAAGCATGAATGACTCTCGGCTTTGCACCGACTGTAATGAGGTCATTGATTATTGTGGCAACTGTGTCATAACCAATTACGTCGTAATATGTTCTTCCTGTTATCTTGCGCAATTGATCTGCGACAAGATTTTTGGTGCCCAAACCTTCAACGACTGAGGCCATTAAAACATCCCCTTGTTGCCAAACAAAAGCTGACTCTCCACGACTGTCTGTGATTTCAAAAAAACCTGATTTCTCTTTGATTATTGTTTGACGGGCAAAAAGTTGCGCCATTTTTTTAACCGGGTCTTTTGTGTCGTAATTATCTCCGACTTTCCCGTAAGTGATTTTTTTCATGACTGCTGTGCGAATTTTACCATTGATTCAAATATTAACCCACCTTTTGCACTAACGTTTCCTCTTCTCCAATTTGGATGCTGAGTTAATTCTATTATTTTTTCAGGGTGAGGCATGAGTCCCAGAATGCGGCCTGTCGGATCTGTTATACCGGCTATTGCATTTAATGCTCCATTCGGATTTGGAGGGTACTTTTGTGTAGGACGGCCATTTTGATCGACGTATCTGCAGAAAACTAAGTTTTCCTTTTCGATTTTGCTGATTGTTTTATTATCTGAGAAAAATTTACCTTCGCCATGATTTACGGAAATATCTATAACTTGTTCAACATAAGGCTTTAGAAATATTGCACATGATTGTTGGATTTTGATTTTGACGAAACGGCATTCGAAATGGCCACTTTCGTTCTGTGCAAGTGTTGCATCCATTTCACCTAAATGATTGAAGGGTAAAAGGCCGGTCCTAACTAAAACCTGGAAACCGTTGCATATACCGAGGATCAATTTTTTTCTACTTACAAATTCCTGGATTTGATCTTTTAAAAAACTCACTAATTCTGTCGCCAGAATTTTTCCAGATACAACATCGTCTCCATATGCAAAACCACCGGGGATTGCTAGAATCTGGTAGTTTTTTAGATGTTTGATTTTAGATCTTAGTTGGTTAATATGAACATACTCTGGTTCCCCACCGAATTTTTCGAATGCGTAGAATGTCTCTTCATCGCAATTTATTCCATCGGCCCGCAGAATACAAACTTTAGGCTTCATGTGTGAAATATCTCTTTCATTGGTTTTTGCCAAGCGGTCTTTAATTTTCCTACGTCAACAGAAAAAAAGTTTTCAATTGATAATGTTTGTTTTTTAATCGTTTCTCCGAGTATCTTGTATGGAACATTTTTAAATAATTTATGCGCTTGTTCTTTACCTTTAACTTCCACAATAAAACAGCCGGCAGTCTCGTTGAAAAGAAAATAATCGGGTCTTACTTTTTTATCGGTGATGATTTTCGCACCCATTGTTCCTCCAAGACACATTTCAAAAATCGCAGTTATAATTCCCCCTTCAGAAACATCGTGACACGAAAGAATTTTGCCATTTGAAATACCCTGATTTATTACATCCAAAACTTTAGGCAGAATTTTAAGATCTATTTTTGGAACGCTTTCTCCAAGAAGCTCGTTTTTGCTGAAATACACAGTACCGCCCATTGATGACATATCCATCTTTCCTACTTGTACAATGGTTGACCCAGTTTTTTTAAAGTCTGAAGAGGTGGTCTTTTTGACGTCTGGTATTTTTCCAAAAACTGATATACACAGAACCGGCGGAATTTTTAGGACGAAGCCGTCATCTGATCGATATGTTGAGGAAAGGCTGTCTTTGCCGGAAATTACCGGAATTTTTAAGGTCTTCATAAAATCAACAACGGCTGTGACGGATCTATCCAGGGATCCTAAAGACTCTTCGTCCGGAAATGGCCAAATATAATTGTTGACTAGCGATGCGTCTTGATAGATTCCGCCAACGGCAACATAATTTGAAATTGCTTCTGTTGCCGCCCAAATACTTCCCCAATACGGGTCGATTCTGTTTAAGATTGGGTTTAATCCGTGGGCGACAACCATTCCATATGGTTTGCCCAAAATAGGCCGGATTACTGCAGCATCATTAGGTCCATCATAAGATTCTCCTGTAAATGGCTGAAGAACACTTGTTCCTTGGACGGTATGGTCATACATTCTAAGAATTGGTTCTTTAGAACATATATTTCCGTCTGACAGTACGTCTTGCAAAGTTTTTATCCATTCGGTTTGGTTTTTGGGAATCTTTGGCGATTTATTTTCTTTTGATTTGGATTTAGCAACCTCTTCCGCATTCATTACCCTTTGCGGCAATCCTTCGTGCAGAAATTGCATTTCCAAATCGCAAACTTTTTCGCTGCCATAGAAAACTTTTAGTTTTTTGGTGTCGTCGAAAGTTCCTAATGTTGAAATTTCGACGTTATATTTTCCGCAGATTTTTTTGAACTTATTGATTTTATTTTTTGGGATTGCAAGGACTATTCTTTCTTGGGATTCAGATAACCAAATTTCCCAAGGGTTTAGCCCTTGGTATTTTAGCCTCTCATTTTTGAGTTGAACCGATACTCCGGTTTCGGCACCCATTTCCCCTATTGCTGATGAGAGGCCGCCGCCGCCGCTGTCTTGCATCGCACGTATGCAGTCTTGATCGCGAGCTTCAATAATTGCATCGAAAGTCCTTTTTTCTTCTATTGCATTACCTATTTGGACTGCTTGGGCGTTGACTGTTATTGTCCTTTGAGTCATTTCACCCGAAGAAAATGTTGCTCCGTGTATTCCGTCCCTACCTACCCTTCCACCAATACTTACAACAACATCACTTTTTTGAACTTTACCCTTTTTGGCGTATTTTTTTGGAAGAATTCCGTATGCACCAACTAATATTGTCGGCTTGGCGCGAAAATCGTCGTGGAAATGGAAGGAGCCATTATTGGTTGGAATACCCATTCTGTTTCCGTAATCACGGACGGCTGATACGACTCGGGAAAGAATGTATCTTGGGGGCAGAGAACCCTTTGGAAGCTTTTTCGGATTCAGGTCCCAGTTTGCAAGACAAAATATATCTGTAGAAATCACAGTTTTTGCTCCTTGTCCTGTCGCTACGATATCCCTGAAAACTCCTCCGCTTCCAGTCATAGCACCACCGTATGGTTCTATTGCAGAAGGACTGTTGTGGGTTTCTCCTTTTCCGTTAATTGCCCATCCGTCATAGAAATCCATTACCCCTGCATTGTCGACGAAGGCTGAAACGATATTCTTCTTATGCTTAAATGCTTCTTTTTTAAGCCGCGTAATAAAAGGCTCTTTTTCTTTTCCGCCAACAATTATTTTTGCCCTAAATGTTTTATGACCAGAGTGTTCGCTCCAAGTTTGTGCAAGAGTTTCGATCTCGCAATCTGTAGGCTCTCTTTCAATTTTTTTGAAATAGTTTTGGATCACTTTCATTTCTTCAAGATTAAGAAAAAGTTTATCTTTTGAAAGATTCATAAGTTCTTCGTCTGATATATTTCGTATTGTCAGAGTTTGAGTTTTGCCAACTTTGCCCGTTATTAAAAGAGTCTTGGGCCTTTGATCTACTATATGTTCTATCAGTGGGTTATATAGACGTAGTTTGGCTATGAGATTTTTTGCTTCACCTCTTGTAAGTTCTCCGAAAAACACATATTCCCATGACGAATCTGCTGCCGTTAGTTTTATTCCTAAATCTTTTGCCGCCTTAAGGAGCGAGCCGACTTCCGGATTCATCACTCCGGGTTTGTAAGCAACTTCTATCGTTTGGTTTGCATCTTTTAAGATAGACCCGTTGTATGAAACATTCTGGTCAATTTCTTCATATAAAACTTTTTGGGTGAATTTTTTAAGATCTGGTTTCGAAATTCCTTCAAGGCGGTAGACTTTTACCGTCCTTATTTTTTTAATGGGATATGTTTTAAGTGCTCTTTTAATTTCGGTGAGTAGATCTTCGCCCCGCGAATCCCGTTCTGCTTTTGATGTAACTCTAACTTCGTAAATCATTTTTTTTGAGCCTTTCTAAGTCACGCCAACCAATATCGGTCCTGTAATGCAAATTATCCCCTTCGATAAATAATTGTGACATAGCTTCGTATACTTTCTTTCTCGCATCAATTACTGTTTTTCCTTCCGCCACGACATGGAACAATCTTCCTGATGAGACAAAATACCTATCTTTTTCGCGTTTTACCCGAGCGCCATACATCGTCACATCTTTTAATTTGAGCACTTTTTTCAAACCGAATAGTTCTCTTTGTTTTTCTGGAATTCCAGGTTTAAGTGAACCAGTGACGGCTACTCTGGCATTTCCGTCGGTCTTAATCTTTATATCATCAAGGGTGCCTTTTGAAACATGGACTGCGATTTCAAAGATATCGCTTTGTATTCCCGGAACAAGCACTTCTGCTTCCGGACTTCCCCAGCGTGCATTGAATTCAATGACAAAAACTTTATTATTGACAACAATTGCACCAAGGTAAAGAACTCCTTTGTATTGCCGTCCTTCTACTGCAAGACCTTGTATTGTTTTTTTTATGATTAATTCTGCCTGTTTGTAAATATTCTCGTTAACAATTAAGGGTGGGGTACTGCAACCTATCCCTCCAGTATTTGGGCCTTTGTCAGCATCGTAAAGTCTCTTGTGATCTTGTGCGCTTCCCACAATTTGAAATGTTTTGCCATCCGTTATTGCGAACATCGAGAATTCTTCTCCATCAAGCCATTGTTCAATTAAAAATGTTTCGCCTGCTTTTTTGAACTTTGACATTTGATCAATCGCATCAAAAGCCTGTTTGGTGTTTTCCGCTGGAATTGCTCCTTTTCCCTCAGCGAGTCCTGCCGCTTTTATGAAAAATCTTTTGTTTGGATTTTTGCTTATGAATTCTTTTGCGGGTTTTGTGGAATTAAAAACTCTATAAACGGGGGTGGGGATTTTATATTTTTTCATAAAATTACGTGCCCAAGCCTTATCCCACTCTATTTGGCCAGCCATCCTAGTAGGTCCCAGTGTCATGATTCCTGTTTTTATTAAGTGATCTGTCAAACCTGCTTCCACGGCGTTGTCTTGGGCAACATCCACCAAAGTGACATTCTCCCTTTTGGAAATGTTGACTATTTCTTTTACGTCTGTGGTTTTGAGATCTGGGAAGATTTTTAAATTTTTTGTAGTATTGAGACCCATTAGGTCATTTCCTGGTACTGCAAGTAATTTTCCTACGTGTTTACTTTGAGAATATTTGTGGATTAAGGCGGCTCCTCTGCCCCCTGCGTCTACTACAAGAACAGTTGCGCTTTTTACCATGGGTTATTTTACTTTACGCACAAAGCTTTTGCAAAACTTTTACATAAAGAGCGTTTTCTTTTTTCTTGAGTCTTGTGTAGAGAGAATCAACCGTATCATACTTTTGGGTTTTCACAAAAGCCCTTTCTAAAACCGGCCCAAAATCAAATTCATGAGTTAGGAAGTGAATACTGGAGCCGGCATACGTGGCTCTTTTATCGAGAAAGTTTTGGATAGCAACATTTGCCAACTTACCTTTATTCCAAATTGCATCTGTGCCATCCGGATTTTTAAATTTTACATTTTTGGTATCTGGAATAATTCCGGGGTGGATATTCAAGATTCTTTTGGGAAATTTATCTATTACTTCGTCAGTTACTATTTGTTTCCACCCTGCAAGTGCGATGTAATCGGGTTTGTAACGTTCTAAAATTTTTATTAAATCTTCTTTTTTGGGAGAAATCGCAATTTTTATTTTGTGTTTTTTTGCTCTTGCTAGGCCTTTTGCGCCTGGTGTGTCGCTGATTACTATAACAATTTCAGCGTTAATTTCTTTTTTTTCGGTCGCGTCAATAATTGCCTGGAGATTGGTGCCTGTTCCGTAATTAGAGATTAGAACAGCTAGCTTCTTCATTGAATGCAAAAAAGTCTGAACTCCACTGAGCTTCTTTCATCCGACATTAAATTTGGGCAATTAATGCTTATATTATATATGAAATTAGCTCTGATTTTAAATCTTGACGATTACTTCTCGTCTTTGAGGTATATTCCTAAAACTCCGAGTACTCCAGCTACAAGAAATAGTTGTGTGGGAGCTACATCGGTAAAATAATTTCTAGTAACTGATTCAAACACTGCTACCAAAATGAATAAGACTGTTAGAGCAATTAATATTTGTGAAATCGGATTGTCTTTTGATTTTTTAAATAAAGCTTTTTTGGCCATAATTATATATTGACGCATAACAGTTGCGATGTCAAATTAATTGAAGTTGTTGCTCATTTTTGATAGAATTGCTTACTACTTTAGGGAAGAAGGGCGATCGCTACGCTCAGTTTATATGAACGTAGAGGAAAGTCCAGACAGCAGAAAGCAGGGTGCGGGGCGTAAGCTCCGACGCGTATCCTTCGATAAGCTCAGGGTAACCCGAGTAAATTGAAGGGTCAAGCGCTAGTATCCCGAGTACCGAAAAGGAAAGGGGGCGGATTCTGAACTGACAGGATTCGAGAGCCACAGTGACGATTAGATCCTAAGTCCGTCAGCTGACGGATATGGGTCGAAATGAAACGGTAAAGGTAATCCTCCCTGCTGCAACCCAGAACAAAGCCAATAATCATGCTTTCGAGGGGGCTTTAAATAGGGGCATCCGCCGGAGAGGCGGACGAATTGATGAATATCATTTCGAGATAGATGATCGCATTTTAACAAAATCTGGCTTACTCACTTCCCTAAAGTTTTTTTGCTTACTCTTCTATCAGTCCGTCTTCCAACTTTTGATCCTCCATCAACAGTTCTTTTATAAGTATTTTTACAACAACTATTATAGGGATTGCGAAAAAGGCACCGCCTACTCCAGAAAGCTTGGCACCAATAAGAAGGGCCAGTATTACTGCCGGCGGCTGCAAACCAACTACTTTGGACATGACCATTGGTACTATTAAGTGATTTTCCAGCTGCTGCACAACGACGTACATTGCAATTGTCGCAAGACCAAGCACCGGTGAAATGCTAAGCCCAACAAGAACGCCAGGAATTGCAGCAATTAGAGGGCCAATTATCGGAATGATTTCAAACATTCCAGATATTAATGCCAAGGGCAATGCGTATGGGACATTAAGAATAATAAGCCCGATGTAAGTAAAAACACCAACAACTACTGATAGGGCCAACTGACCGCGAATCCAGCTACCAAGACCTTTTTCGACTTTGGAAATTATACTTACAACCTTTTTTTCCTGTCTTCCGGAAAACGGAGAGGATATGACTCTGACTATGTTTTTCCATTCCAAAATCAAATAAAAAGTGAAGACTAAAAGAGTTAAAAGCAAAATTATACTTGAGAGGATTGCTTTTGAGATGTCAATTACGTTGCCGGCAAAACTCTGAACCTGCTGGGTTAAGACCCGGGCGAAATCTTCTGTTGGAATTTTGTTAAATACAAGAAAATCGTTAACTGTGGAAACAATCCGGGGAATTCCTGATATAAAATCTGATGTTTGAGCAACCAGTGGCGGAACGATAATGGCAATAGTCGCCGAAAGCAGTCCAATTACAATTATATATACCAAAAGAGTCGCGAGTGCGCGCGGGACCCTTTTTGCAGTCAACCATTCTACGGGCTTTAGGAGTGCAGATAGTACGATTGCTGAAAGAAAAAGGAAAATTATAATTTCTTTAAGCTGAATGATGAGCCAAAGACCAATTAAAAAAGCGGTTGTAAAAACAACAGTTTTATATGAAACCTCTACTCTTACGGGAGATTTTTCAAGCATTAAGCACTATGATACCAAGCCTCGACTGTTTTTTCTAATTTTTGGAAATAACTTGGGTTTGAAATATCAAAAATTTTAATATCTTTAAATTTGTTAAACCATGTTTTTTGTCTTCTGATAAGATCGTGAATGTCTCCTTTTAACCTTTCTTGAGCCTCAGGTTTGGTAGTTTTGCCGGTTAAAAATCGTGATATCCACCTGTACTCCAGCCCTATATCATCTAACCATTCCTGGCTTACCCCATTTTTGATTAATGAGTCTATCTCTTCCACTAAATTGTGTTCTAATCGGGTCTCGAGCCAAATGTCTGATTTTTTGTATAGATAGTTATTTGGCGCGGTTAGGCCAATGAGTAAAAAGTTTGTAGGTGGTAGAGGGTGGACAGTAGATGGTTCTTTGTTGGTATAGGTGGCTATTTCAATAGCACGGATCAAACGGCGGGGATTCTTTTTGTCGGATTGATTCATCGATTCGACGCGAGCAGGATTGAGTTTTGCTAGCATTTTGTAAAGTTCTTCTGTAGATAACCTTTCAAGTTCTTGACGAAGTTTTAAATTTGAGGGTATGCCTGAAGAATTAATGCCCTTTAGGAGACTGTTTATGTAAAATCCAGTTCCCCCTGTGATTATTGGTAGTTTGTTTTCGTCTGTTATTTGTTTGATTTTTAATGTAGCTATCTTGATGAAATCTGCGGCTGTGAAGCGTTTTCCTGCGCCAATAATATCGAATCCGTGAATTTTAACTCCGTTTACTATCCAGTAGCCTTCATATTTTTCAACTCTTGAATCAAAACTTACTTTTCCTGTCCCTATGTCCAGTTTTTTATAGACTTGCCTGGAATCAGCAGAAATAATTTCACCTTCAAATTTTTTTGCCAGTTTTATAGATAGACTCGTTTTACCGGTTACTGTCGGACCATAGATTATTAATACTTTATTCATTTGATCTTTATATTTTATATTTCCAGCTTATATTCGCACGTAGAAAATCCTACACTCTTAGTGTAGGGATGAGTGCAAAAAAAAGCGAATACATACTTTTGGGGGTCAAAGCCTAAAAGTAATAGAGAAGGTTATAATAATTTTATGAAAGAATTAAATTTAAGAGAATTTTTGTTAAAACGCCTTCCAGTTTTAGCTCTTTTTATAGTAATTGCTTTTCATTTATCACTTATAAATAAAACTTTTAGCGAGGACTCAAATGGAAATCTCAGGGCTGCTTCTGCCGGATATGGAGATATTCCTTTCCATATGACCCAAGTAAGTAAATTTGCATTTCAAAAAAATTTCAATTTCAACGAGCCTATATATGACGGAGAAAGGTTGCGATATGCATTCGGTATAAACCTGATAAGCGGTTTTCTGTTGCGCTACACCAACAGTTGGCCTCTTGCGATGCATCTGCCTGCAATGGGGTTTATGGTTGCAGGTATCATCCTGACGTATCTGAGTTACCGGTTGTTTTTGAAATCAGAAACAGGAGCCGTGATTGCGGTTGTCATATTTTTGCTGGGTTCGGGATTTGGGGCAGGTTATCTGTTTCGCGATTATTCACAAAGTACGAACATTTCGAATACTAGTTTTTTTCAGTATATAACCGATACTACCGCTTCAACCATTACGAAATGGAATGCAATATATCCTGACCAAAATATCGCTTGGGGTGCGCCTCTTTCGCTTGTCTTTTTACACCAGCGAGCTTTTTTTATCGGATTTTTTTTGTTTTCTCTGTTTTGGTATCTACTTTGGAATTGGATTAAATATCCAGATAAGGTGAAGTGGGTACTTTTGCTTGGTGTAGTCGTGGGGCTTACTCCACTTGCTCATTACCATTCCTTTGTTGCAATGCTGGTGGTGCTTGGAGTGGTTGCTTTTGTTGGAATTATCAAACAAAAAAAAGTACTTGTAATACGTCTTATTCTTCTGGGTTTTATTATTTTAGTTTTGGCAATACCTCAGGTTTTATATCTCGTTCAGGGTAAAAGTAATTTGACTTCTTCTCAAAATTCGTTTCTTCAACTTCGGCTTGGTTGGATGAGTCAACCAACAACGGGTTCGATTCAATTTCCTTCTGAGTCTGATGTCTCTGGCAGAGTCATAGCTTTTTTAAATTTCTTATGGATAAATTTTGGAATTATTCTGCCCATGTTTATATTTAGCACTGGAGTATCTTTAAAATCTAAAAGATTCAGGGAACGTTTTGGCGGTGTGTTAATTTTGTCGCTTGCAGCAATAGTGTTATTTTTATCGGTACAACTTATTAGATTCCAACCTTGGGATTACGATGATAATAAGATTTTGGTCTATTTCCAATTTTTCGCAGCACCGGTAATTGTCTCATTTTTTTTATGGCTTTTGGCATATAGAAAATTGGTGGGGCGCATTTTACTTGCAGCGTTCACCGTAGTTGCAATTCATTCAGGTGTGGTTGATCAAATTCCGCGTCTTTTGGTTAGCATAGATGATACACCTGTTATTTTTAACAGGGACGCTATTTCTCTTGCCGAATTTATAAAAGAGTATATTCCAGCAGATAAAAAAATAATAACAACATCCACTCATTTGAACCCAGTTGCGTCACTTGCAGGTAGATCTGTTTTTGTCGGATATCCTGGTTGGCTATGGACGCGTGGAATTGATTATAGTTTGCGAGAGTCGCATCTTAAGGAATTTTACGCTGACCCTATCGCTAATTTAAATAAGTCCTACATCAGTCAAGCATATTATGTGCTTCTTGATCCGACAGCTGTTTATGATTGGAAAGCCTCCGAAGAAGTTTTTGATGAAAAATTAAACAGGATTTTTAGCAACGATACTTACAGTTTTTACAAATTAAGATAACATATAAGTATGAATCAAAAAAGATTGTTTGTTTTCATATTGTCTTTGCTTGTTTTTTCTTTCCTTGTTAGGATTTGGCGAATTTCCGAACCAAACCGATATTATTTCGATGAGGTTTATCATGTGGTAACAGCCCGTGCATATTCACAGAATAATCCTGAAGCGTATGATCCATTTGCTCCGGCACCCGAAAAGAATACTGCCTTCGATTGGCTTCATCCACCGCTTGCGAAGTTGATTCAGGCCGGATCAATTAAAATTTTTGGCGATAAACCACTTGGCTGGCGATTACCGAGTGCAATATTTGGGACTGGAATAGTTATTGCTACTTTTTTTCTTGCATCTGCACTTTTTGGACCAACCGTTGCTATTTTTGCATCATCTGTGATTGCTTTCGAAAATCTGATTTTCGTTATGTCGCGCATAACCATGAATGATGTATTTGTAACATTTTTTACACTTGTTTCTTTTATCTTTACTTATTTTTATGTGACTCGTGGGAAAGTGAGGGATTTAGTCTTAACTTGTGTATTCCTGGGGCTAGCTGTTTCATCCAAGTGGTCAGGGGCATATACGATAATTGCTTGTTCAGTTTTTATTTTGTGGAGTAAGTTACGAGTAAGGAAATTCGACATTCGATTAATATTTTTAGTTTTGATTCCACCTGCTGTATATCTTTTAAGCTTCAGTCAATATTGGCTGCAGGGCCATAGTTTTAAACAATTTATTGATTTAAACAAACAAGTCTGGTGGTATCAAAATAGAGAGGATTTGGAACATTCTTATGGAACAACTGCACTATGGTGTGCCCCAAAAGGTTTGAACGGTCCCAAAACATGGTGTCCGTGGATTCTGGATGTGCGGGGGGTGTATTTGTCTTATGAACAGTATGGTTCAAAAGCGGGATATATCTACGCGATTGGTAATCCGCTAATTTTTTGGTCAGGTGTTCTGGGAGTTTCATTTTGCTTGGGGCTTTTGATTGAGCAAAGGAAAAAAGAATATGTATTTTTATTGTTGGGCTATTTTATATTTTGGATTCCGTGGATTTTTAGCCCGAGAATCATGTTTCTTTATCACTATTTACCGGCAATTCCATTTCTTGCCATCTCGCTCGGGGTTGTGCTTGCCGAAATTTGGAAGACTCGTTTTAAATTTATTTCAATTATTGTGATTGTGATTTTTACTGCAGGCTTTTTCTACTTTTATCCAATAACTTCTGGCTGGCCAATTGAGCCAAAGGCGATTGATAGCTTTATGTGGCTCAAGACGTGGCGATGACTTAGTGCACGGCGGTGCGAGGCGTTCCTTTGCGATTAATCAGGTTGTTGAGGATAATCCAGCGGCGTTCTTTTTCGGCGTGAGAAATATCGTCTCTAAAAGCTTTATGAGCAGCAGTTGTGGGACGATCGGAATATTTGGAGACGTAGGCATATGCAAAATTTACTTCTTTTGCAAGTTTAACCGTACTTTGGAATTGTTCCTCTGTTTCACCAGGAAAACCCACAATAATATCCGTCGAAATTTGTACATTTGGAATCTTCGTTTTTATTTTTCTTATTAAATTTATGTACTCTTCTTGGGTATACCATCTGTTCATCCGTTTCAAGACTTCGTCATCTCCTGATTGAACTGCTAGATGAAGGTTTCTGTCTATCTTGGGATTTTTAGCTATGACGCTGATAAGTTGATCCGAAAAATCCCAAGGATTGGATGATATGAATTTTACAGTTTTAATGCCTTTTATTTTGCATACTTCGTCAAGCAGGTATGGAAAAAGTGTAGGGATGCGATATTTTCCGAGGTGTTTAACCATGACTGGCTTGACGGTTTTACCGTTTGGTAACTTGTAACCCTGCCTGCCGGCAGGCAGGCCTTTGCTGTTTTTGACTAAATCTGCCCCATAGGAGTTTACATTTTGACCAAGTAGAGTCACTTCGTAACAACCTTTTTTTGCCAGCTCCTCTATTTCTTCTATTACATCTTTAAATGGCCGCGAGATTTCCCTTCCTCTGGTGAACGGTACAACACAAAAAGTGCAGAAGTTGTTGCAACCGTTTGAAATAGGAACCCATGAATGCGATACATCTTGCCTAAGCGCCGGGTAATCAAAACCTACTTCTTCAAGTGGTAAAAATTCATCGACTTCGGGCATTCTTTTTTGTAAGGCTTTGAGGTATTTACCCGTTTCATCTCTGACTGCCATTCCTACCATACAACCGGAAACAACAATTTTGGGCTTAGTCTTTTCCCGCCATTTGGCGGATTTTGCGATGTTTTTGACAAGACCGGTAACTCTGTCTTCTGCAGACTGCCGGATCATGCAAGTGTTAATAACAACTTCACTTGCATCTTTCATGGTTTTAGAAGGTTTATAACCACGAGATTTGTAATAACTGGCAATTCTTTGGCTGTCTGCCAAGTTCTGCTGACAGCCGAATGTCTTGATATAAAAAGTATTAGAGGACATTGTTGTATTGTTAAATTGTTAAATTGTTAAAGAAAGATTTTATCACAACGCAGAACTAGCCAATAATTTTTGGCAGGAAGATTATCAGTCCGATGATTATTGCAGCAGTCGACAGGATTAGGACTCCGCCTGCTGCGCAATGTTTTGCAAGTCTTATCCTAGGATGGTGTTCGGGGTGAAGAACATCGCCCAATTCCTCAATTCCAGTGTTAATCGCTTCAGCCCCTAAAACTGCAGATGAGATAAGAATTATATTGAACCATTCGGCAGTAGTAATTCGATACACAAAGCCCAGTACAATAGCCAATAATAAGACAGTTGTCTCAATTTTGAAATGTGTACCTTTTTTAAAACTGTAATAAATACCTTCGAATGCAAAGGCGAAGCTTTTAATCTGATGGATAAAAAATGGGTCTTTTTTCTTAATTTCAATGGGGTCCATTATTCAATTTTAGCATTATTGTGAGGTAAATTTGCCTTGACTTTCGAGGCTAAAAGTAGTATATCTAGGGTTTGAAAGGGTTATAAAATGCCAGAACAAAAGAATAAGGAAAAAGTACTTATTGGTCAAGTTACCGAAACAAGCAGTGCTGATTCCTTTATAGCGAGAGACTTGCAGGAGAGAAAAGAAGAATACTACGCAACCAGTGGTAAGACGCTAACGGCTAGTCCGGTTGGGCAATCCAATTCGCCAGGCCAAATTGGCATTTTAAAACCAGGTTCCTATACATCCGGTCATGCCTCAACTGAAGAAAATCGCCCAGTTCAGACCGGTGGGGTGGTAATTGATTTTAGTAATTTTAAAGAAAACGCTTCGGGCGTCGGTCGAGAACTTGTTGCAGACAGGCAGAATAGAAAAGCTGCGTAGTATAAGCTTCCTTATTATATTAGAGATTTACTTGATTAACCTTCTGAGGGTTTTGCCTGCTGTGAATCCGGGAAGTTTGTGTGCAGAAATCTGAATGGCCCCGCCGGTTTGAGGATTTCTTCCTTTTCTAGTGGCTCTGGTTCTGACTTTGAAAGTACCGAATCCTGTAATTACGACCTTGTCCCCTTTTAAAAGTGCTTCTCTGATGGAGCCAAAAACTGAGTTGACAGCATCGAATCCTGCTTTTTTGGTAAGGCCAACTTTTTTTGCTACTCTTTCTGCCAGTTCGTTTTTTGTCATAAATTATTTTGGTAAGGGGGATTATATCTCAATTATTTTGCTATGTCTACAGCTCTGGTTTCGCGAATTACAGTCACGGCAATTTGGCCGGGATAGGTGAGTTCTTTTTCCAACCTTTCTTTAATATCGTGAGCTAAATTTATAATGCCCGAATCGTCCAAGATTTCCGGGTTAACAATAACTCTAATTTCGCGGCCAGCCTGTATCGCGTATGCTTTGTCTACACCTGGGAAGCTTGTTGCTATTTTTTCTATCTCTGTTAGCCTTTTTATGTACTGTTCAACCGGTTCGTGACGAGCTCCGGGACGGGCCCCGGAAACTGAGTCTGCGAGATGTACAATTATGGACTCAATGCTTGAAAATGGTTCATCCTCGTGGTGTTGGGCGATGCAATCTATTACTTCCTGAGGGAAATTCCATCTTTTTGCTAGTTCGACTCCCAGCTGGACGTGGGTGCCTTCTTTATCCATTTGAGTTTTGCCTATATCATGGAAAAGACCCCCTGTTGCAGCGATTGTGGTATTAGCACCTAATTCTTCTGCCAATTTTTTTGCAATTTTGCCTGTTTCCAGACATGCAATAAGCTGGTTTTGCCCGTATGAGTAGCGAAATTTCAACCTACCGAGCGTGTCAAGTGTTTCCTGGGGAAGATTATAAAGACCGAGTTCGTGTGCAGCTTTTCTCCCGGCTTCGGACATATCTCTATCTACCAGTTCTTTAGCTTTTTCAACAAGCTGTTCGATTCTTGTGGGTTGGATGCGGGCATCTTTTACCAACCACTCCAAAGCAATTCTTGCGACCTCTCTCCGTACAGGATCAAAAGAGGATAACCTAACCTCTCCCGCTACTTCACTGTCAAGTTCTACGTCTACGCCAGTGGCAAGCTCAAAAGCTCTTATGTTTCTGCCTTCTTTTCCTATAATCCTGCCTTTAATCTCTTCTGACTCAAGTCTGATTGTGGTTACTGTATATTCGGCGACCCAATCGGTGGCGCCTGCAATCATGGAGTTCACTAGGATTTCTTTCGCTCTTTCGTCCGAGGCTTCTTTAACTTTTTCTTCTGCTTCTTTTATTCTTTTAGCAATTTCGCCGGAAAGCTCCTTTTCGACATTCTCAAGAATTATTTTCTTGGCTTCATCTCTTGTTGTTGAAGTTACTTTTGAAAGTTTTGAAATTAAGTCTTCTCTTATTTTTACCAGTTCCTGTTCCTTTTTGACGTAGGATGCTTTAGCTTGCGCTATTTCTTTTTCTTGATTTTCGATTTTAGTTATTTTGTCTTCGAAGACCTGTGCTTTTTGAGCAATATTCTTTTCAATTTCCAAGGACTCTTCGCGTAATTTTCTCGCCTCTTCTTCTGCTGCTTTTTTAATTCTATAAGCCTCATCTCTTGCGTCTTGAATTATCTCTCTGGCTTGCGATGTTGGATCTTGGGAGGATTTTTGAACGTTACCCACAGAAACGACTACCTTTGTGGGCGAATCAGTATTTTGAGGATCTGAAAAAGATCTTTTCATCTTATATTTAAATCCAAAAGGAGAAAACCCGCTTTGGGGTTATGAAGCTTTAATTAAATATTTACTTGTTTTCTCGATAATCTCGGGAAAAATCATATCTAAAACTTACTCCTAATGGTGTTTTTCTCAAGAAAATTCTACCGCTTATTGGAAAATATTGCAAATACCTCTTTAATGGTTTCAAAATCAAAGCCTTTTGAAATTAAATATTGGTAAATTTTCTTTTTTAAGTCAAGATTTGACAAATTTTGCCAACTTTTAATTTTCTTTTGGAGAGCTTTTTTTGCATATTCTGTTTCTTTATCAGATTTTGAAAGCAAATTTTCAATTATACTATCTGAAATACCTTTTTTTCTCAGCTCAAGTTTTAATAATCTTGATCCTCTGGGTCTGCTTCTCAATCTGGATTCCACATACCATTTTGCAAATTCCAAGTCATTTATGTAGCTGTATTTTTTTAATTTTGAAATAATTTTTTCTATGAGTGGACTTTCCGATGCCTGGTTGAATTTTACGTTTTCCCTGACTGCTATTTTTTTTATTAAGTGATCCCTTACTTCTTTTTCACTTCTTTGCCTGAAGGAAAGAAAGTTGGTGGCAATTTCAGTAAGTTTTGAGAGTTGTTCGCGGACCAATATTTTGGAAATCTCATCTTCGGTTAAGATTTTGCCAACTTTCAAATTATTTTCTAGAAGACTTTGGTCACTAATTCCAAAAGCAAATTTCCCATCAAGAAAAATGTTAAATCTTGAAGTGTTCTTTTTTTGTGGTTCGATTAAAGAAATTTTGGGCACTAAACTTATGCAGCGAGTGTTTCTGGAAGTTCTTCTTCTTCGTGGTCCTCTTTGCCTATGTTGTTTGTAACTTTAACCGGCCGAGAGGTGCTCTTTTTCATTTTTGTCCAAATTTCTTTTTCCAGGGCTGCCGCTTCTTTTTTGTGTTCCAAAATATATGCTTTGGCGCTTTCCCGTCCTTGTCCAATTAATTTTGCGCCCATCCTGAAAAATGCCCCTGATTTTGTTATAAGACCAAGTTCGACTGCAACATCCAAAAGTCCTGCTTCTTTTGACATGCCTTCTTCACTCATAATATCGAACTCTGCAATTCTGAATGGTGGAGCAACTTTATTTTTGACAACTTTTACCCGGTGCCGGGAACCGACAACCTTTTCTCCTTCTTTTATGTTTTCGATTCTTCTGATATCGAGACGGATCGAGGAATAAAATTTGAGAGCACGTCCACCCGGGGTTGTTTCCGGGTTGCCAAACATAACACCAATTTTTTCGCGCAGTTGGTTTGTAAATATTGCGACCGTTTTGGATTTGGAAATTGCACCGGTTAGCTTTCGCAGGGCTTGTGACATAAGTCTTGCCTGAACCCCCATCATTGAATCTCCCATTTCCCCTTCTATCTCTGCACGTGGTACAAGAGCGGCGACTGAATCAATAACGATTACGTCAATCGCGCCTGAGCGGATTAAGGTTTCTGTGATTTCAAGTGCCTGCTCACCGGTATCGGGTTGAGAAATGAGAAGATCATCGAGGTTGACTCCCATTTTTTGAGCCCACAGGGGGTCAAGTGCATGCTCTGCATCAATTAGCGCCGCGCTTCCGCCGTTTTTTTGAGCTTGAGCGATTATCGAAAGACAAAGGGAAGTTTTCCCAGATGCTTCCGGTCCGAAGATTTCGATTATTCTGCCTCTTGGAAGACCGCCAACTCCAAGAGCCAGATCTACGGGAACAGAACCGGTTGAGATAACATCTACTCCCAGCTTGCCCACAGAATCTCCCATCTTCATGATGGAGCCTTTCCCGTAAGCTTTTTCTATTTGGGAAATGGCAGTCAAAATTGCTTGTTTCTTTGCGTCAGAACTCATGTGGGGGCAGAGGCCAAGTTATTATTACAATAGTTTTTATGAAATTACAAGTGACACTTATTATACTATCCGAATATTACCCGAATATCAACAGCCACGTGTTAAAATAATAATTCACCGGGGAGTAGTATAGTGGTAATACGCGCCGCTGGGGGTGGTGTATCGGGAGTTCGATTCTCCCCTCCCCGACACTCGGATTTGACAAAGGATATTTAAAAAGTGTTAGATATACAAAGATGAAATTTTTGGAAAAGCTTCCTTTTTTTGGCAAAAAACAGTCACCAGCAGAAAATCTGCAGCCGGCTTCTCCTGCTCCGGGAAGTCCTGAAGCAAAACAGGCGACAGCAAACATACTTGCGCAAAACCTGGCAAATCTAGAAAACAATGCTGCAATGGCAAAGGAGTCTGGAGTAGCAAGTACTGACGCATCAACAATTTCTGCACTTGAACAAAAGCTCGCGGAAGGTGGTGTAACACCAACTGTAAATCCTGATGTTAAGAAAGCGGAGTTCAGCACGCCACCACCCCTACCGGTGACCTTCGGTCAGGTGGAAGGTCCAAAACCGAGCGCGGCTACAGTAGAAAGTTTGACTGCAGAAGTTACAAAACTGGCACAGGCGGATGCCGAATCAGAAGCGACTGCGAGCATTCCACCAAAACCCGTTTCTACTCTAGATAAAGCTGCTTAGAAAATTAAATTAAATTTCTATAGTAGAGTTTTCTCGAAGATTTATTTTTGGGGGTAATACTGCTTCGAGTAAAAATGCTTGTTCGTATTGTCGACCAGTTTTTTCATCGCAGAATTCCACATTTGAACTTTGTGAATCCGCTTCTATCTTACGATTGAGATCGGTCTTTTGTATTGCAAACCCGACTCCAGTGATTATACCTACAATTGATAGTGTGCTTAAAACTTCTCTTCTCACTAACGCTTTGGGCTTTGTTTGCCTTTCCGGGCTTTTTGGGCTCTTCCGTATTTTCGACGTTCCTTAACCCTTGGGTCACGTGTCAATAATCCTGCTTTTTTAAGAGCTGGGCGGAATGCCGGGTCTGCTTCTGTGAGGGCATGCGCTATTCCGTGTATGGCCGCTTCCAACTGACTGTTTTTGCCGGATCCTGAAATATTGATAGTCGCATAGTATGATTCCTGCGTTTTTGTGAGAACAAAAGGTTTTTGCAATTTAACTTTAGAAGTCGGCCCGGGGAAATATTTTTCAGCGGGTTTAGAGTTTACTGTAAGATCCCCTTTTCCTTTGAACAGTCTGACTCTTGCTGTTGCTTCTTTTCGCCTGCCATGGGAGCTAACGTAGTCCTTTTTTGGTTTCTTATCTGTTGCTTGTTTTTTTGTACTTTCTTCTTGATCTGCCATTTTATTGTTTGAATTTGTCTTTGTAAGCATGTTCTTTTTCCGGATAAATAAAAAGTTTTCTCATCATCTCTTTACCAATTTTATTTTTGGGCAGCATACCCACAACGCTATGTCTCAGGAGCTCTTGGGGTTTTTGTTTTCTGACTTCTGCCGCCGTTTTTGATTTAAGACCTCCGGGATAGCCGGAGTGATGATAATAGATTTTTTGGTTTTCTTTCTTGCCTGAAAGTTTTATTTTTGAGGTGTTTATGACTACAATATTATCTCCGCAATCCAAATGAGGAGTGTAATATGGCTTATTTTTACCCATCAAAATTGTGGCAATTTTGGTGGAAAGCCTGCCGAGAACTTCATCTTTTGCATCTATAAGATGCCATTTTCTTGTTATGTCTTTTGGTTTAATGTTTTTCATGTATACGCTGATTTTACTGATTTAGGTTGATTTTAATGATGATGCGACTTACTTTGTTTTCTAGCAACCGATTTCTTTTGAATACTCTCAACTGTTAGTGGTTTTTCTGTTTTCTTTCCAACCTTTATGAGTTCTAATCTTGCCATAGGGGCAGCATCTCCGCGACGAGGCGCAAGCTTAATGATACGAGAATAACCACCTGCCCTGTCTTTGAAAGAAGGTGCGATTTCTTTTGTCAATTTTTGAAATGCCGGACTTGACAGCTTGTTTGCGATTATTCGTTTTTGGGCTAAACCGTTTTTCCTTGCTACTGTTATCAACTTCTCGACATAAGCTCTAGCAAACTTCGCTTTTGCCAGTGTAGTGGTTAGGCGCCCACTGGCAATAAGTGAGCTCGCCAAGTTTCCGAGAAGCGCTTGTCTCGCATTGGTATCTCTTCCAAGCTTGCGACCAAATACTGCGTGTCTCACTCTCTTGCGACCCCTTTCTCCCTAAGTTTTTCGTCGACTAAAGCGATCGACTTAGGACCCATGTTTTTCATTTTCAAAAGCTCCCTTCTGTCGACATGCAAAAAGTCACCAATAGTTTCGATCTTGCCTGATTTAAGACTGTTTGTCAGTCTTACTGGAAGATCAAGTTCTTCAAGAGACGTTTTTATAACTTCGTCTGAAACTGTTGAGCTCGGTGCTTCTTTCTGTTTTTTGGCAGCAGTTTGTGGTTGATGGATTGTCATAAAATGATCAACCAAAATTTTTGCCGCCTGCTTAAGCGCTTCTTGAGGTTTGATAGTACCATCGGTCGTAATTTCAAGCGTCAGTTTGTCGTAATTTGTAAGCCTGCCGACACGAGTTGCTTCTACTTTGTAGTTGACATGAGTAATAGGCGAGAAGTTTGCATCAATTGGAATAACTCCAATTTCTCCAGTTTTTCTCTCATCTGCCAGCGAGTAACCACTACCATTTTCAGCGATTAGATGAACTGTCAATCTGGCTTTTGCGTCCGCAAGGTGAGCCAGTACTAGATCGCCGTTTATGATTTCAACTCCTGCTGAAGTTTGAATATCGCCCGCTTTAACAACCTTGGGACCTTTGACATCAAGTGTAAGTCTAACCGGTTTGTCTGACGAAATCTTAAGTCTAACTTTTTTAAGATTAAGGATAAATTCAACAATGTCTTCGGTTATGCCGGGCATTGATGAAAATTGATGACGTACTCCGGAGATTTTTACCTGAGTAATAGCGGCACCTTGCAGGGATGTCAAAAGAACTCGTCTGATTGAAGTTCCAATGGTATGACCATAGCCCTGATCAAGCGGTTCTATGATAAACTTACCAAAATCTGCAGTTTCTTTTTCTGTTTGTAATTCTATTTGAGATAAATCAAGCATCTTATATTTTCACCCCCCTCACTATCTAGAGTAATACTCTACTATTAATTTTTCATTAATATCTGCTTCTATTTCTTCTCTTTGTGGCAGAGTGTTTATTTTTCCTACTGTTGCCTTTCGCGTAAGCCATGACGGTGTTTTTGGTTCCAAACTTGCTAACTTTTTGATAAAATCTAGATTGGCAGTTTTAGGAGAGAGTGAAACAATGTCTCCTATTTTAACATTGAATGAAGGAATAGTCACCCTTTTGTCATTAACAAAAACATGACCATGATTTACAAGTTGTCTTGCTTGAGGACGACTATTTGCAAGTCCCATTCGATAGATAACATTATCGAGTCTAGATTCTAATAGTTGCAAAAGCGCTTCGCCGGTTGAGCCTTTTTTGGAGGCGGCTTTGTTGTAATACTTTTGGAATTGTCTTTCTAAAACTCCATACATTCTTTTAACTTTTTGCTTTTCCCGAAGCTGAATACCATGCTCTGAAAGCTTTCTTCGGCCTTTTGCCCCGTGTTGACCTGGTGGCCCTGCATTTTTTTTGATAACCGGACAATTCGGTGAACCGCAAATGGCCATTCCCTCTGCTCTGCACAATCTATGTTTTGGTCCTGTATATCTAGCCATGGTAACGTCTTTAGACTCGTCTCCTTTTGCTTGCTCTTGGGCCATTGTGTGGAATCGGCGTAACGTCTGCAATCATAGTTATATCGAGACCTGCGGATTTAAAAGCTCTTATTGCCCCGTCTCGTCCAGGACCGGGACCCTTTATATAAACTTCAACACTTGTTATTCCTTTTTCTTTGGCTTTTTTTGCAACTGTTTCAACAGCACTTGTTGCAGCATATGGCGTTGATTTTCGAGCGCCTTTAAATCCTGACGCTCCTGCAGAACCCCACATTAGTGAATTTCCTTGAGGATCTGTAATGTTGACCAAAGTATTATTAAAAGTCGCTGTAACATACGCTTTTCCGCTTGTAACATTTATCTTTTTTTCTTTTTTCTTTTGTTGGATAGCCATCTAAATTACTTTTGTTGTGTAGTAGTAGTTGTTGTTGGCGGCGCTACTTTTGTCACAACTTCCTTTCTGACAGTTCCGATTGTTACTCTTTTGCCTCTTTTGGTTCTTGCGTTTGTTCTGGTCCTTTGGCCTCTGACTGGCAAGTTTTTTGAATGTCTTGTGCCGCGATAAGCGCCGATTTCCTGCAATCTTTTAATGTTACTTTGGATTTCCCTTCTTAAGTCTCCTTCAACTTTGTATTCCTCGATTGCTTTTTGAAGTTTGTTAACTTGCTCTTCGGATAGATTTTTTGTTCTTATGTTTGGGTCTATTTGACATTTATTCAGGATTTTTTTTGCCATTGTCGGACCAACCCCAAAAATGTAGGGGAGAGCCGCTTCTATTCTTTTATCTTTTGGCAAATCTATGCCTGCAATACGTGCCATAAATTATCCTTGTCGCTGTTTGTGTCTTGGATTGATACAAATGACGTAAAGGCGACCCTTGCGTTTGACAATTTTACAATTGATACATCTTTTTTTAACCGACGCTTGAACTTTCATAATTATCTATTCCTGTAGGTAATCCTTCCTTTAGTTAGATCGTATGGTGTCATTTCAAGTTTTACTCTGTCACCTGGTAGAATTCGAACATAGTGAATTCTCATTTTGCCTGATAAATGGCAAAGGACAATTCTATCCTCTTCGACATTGGGAAGAGAACCCTTTGGAACTCTGACCCTAAACATCGTGTTTGGCAGTGCTTCCGTTACTTCGCCATCGACTTCCATGACGCCCGGTTTGCTTTTGTTTGGTCTTAGATTTGAACGGTTATACATAATTAATACTCCAATGGGACACCAAGGTTTCCCCTTGGTATTCCTCTTCCTTTAGTGGATAAGCAAAGCTTGCGGTCCTCATCAATTTCATTGATTGCGGGCCTTAAATTTAATCTAGCATAGCTAGATTTAAATTTAATTTTATAAGAATAAGTAAACGTAAATTTTATCATTATTTTAAATATGGCGTCAAGACTATAGGGCCATCTTTTGTGACAGCGACGGTTTGCTCAAACAGGCCGCCAAGTGATTTGTCTTTTGTTGATATTGTCCAATTGTCTTGTTCCAGATAAACATCTCCCGATCCTTGTGCATAAATGACTTCAATTGCCAGGACCATACTTTCCAAGATTTTGGGGCCAAGTCCTTTTTTGCCGAATCCCGGAACCATGGGATCCTCGTGTAACTCGCGGCCAACACCATGACCGGTAAGACTTTTAACAATACTGTAACTGGCGCCTTCAATCTTGTTTTGGATGGTTGATGAAATATCACCGATTGTGCCACCTACTTTTGCGGCTTTTATGGCTTCTTTTAATGTTTGTTTTCCTGTTTCTAAAAACTTCATAGTACTTTTGGGGATATTCCCAACAGGAACAGATATTGCCATGTCACTGTGATATCCCCGATAAATTGCGCCGATATCTATTCCCAAAACATCTCCCGATTCTAACTGTCTTTCCGTCGGTATGCCATGTACAACCTGACTGTTAATTGTTGTACAAATTGTCCATTTGTAATCATCGACAGTTTTAAAGGACGATTCACCGCCGTTTTTTCGAATCTCAACATCTGCAATCCTATCCAAATCTATGCATTTTACACCCGGTCTAACACTCTCCAAAACTTTCTTCAACGCTTTGGCGCAAATTGCACCTGAAACTTTCATCAGTTTCAGTTCCTCTTTAGTCTTTACCTGTGACATTTCCAAGTTTTGATAATATATCCTGCTGAACCTCGCCCTGGGTTCTTACCCCGTTGATTTCTTCCAAGTTACCTTGTTGTCTGAAATACGTCAGAAGGGGTTCTGTTTCCTTGTGATAGAGTTCCAGACGTCTGGTGATTACATCCAGGCTGTCATCGTGTCTGCCCCTTGCGATTAATCTTTTTATGCCTTCGTTATCCGAAACTTTAATATAAAAGACCTTATCAATATCTGTTGGCAGGCCCTCAATCTGGGCATAATTTCTGGGATATCCGTCCAGGACATAACCGTTCTTGCAATCGTTTTCGGATACCCTTTTTTTCATTAGGCCAATTGTTATTGTGTCCGGAACAAGATTGCCTACTTCCAGGGCTTGTCGGATTTCCCCGCCTTCTTCGTCATTATCTTTTGATTTATCACGTAGAAGCTGACCCATCTCGATGTAGGGGAGACCTAGCTTTTCTGAAAGCATTTTTGCCTGTGTTGATTTACCAGATCCTTGTGCGCCTAAAAAAATAATCTTCATTTTTTATCTTTTTCTTAAATAACTATCGTAATCTCTCATAACAAGTTGTGACTCGACCTGTTTGAATGTTTCGAGAACAACCGAAACTACGATTAAAATTCCCGTACCGCCGACTAAAAGATTTTGGAGATCTGTTATGCTTTGAACAATAGATGGCAATATTGCAATTAACCCTAAAAATAATGCTCCAAACAAAGTTATTCTGAAAGAAATATATTCAAGGAAAGACTTGGTTGCCTGACCCGGTCTGATACCGGTTATAAAACCACCTTGCTTCATGAGCATTTCTGAAAGTTGTTTTGTATTGAAAGCCACTGTTGTGTAGAAATAAGTAAAAATTACTACCAGAAGAAAATAAGTAACGTTGTATAAAATTCCGTTTGGGTTAAAAATACGCTGAATGTTTTGAGCAGCGTTAGCGACCAAAACGTTTGGAGAAGATTCGAAGAATCTAGCGAAAGTTGTCGGCAACAAAATCAAGGACACCGCAAAAATTATAGGGATTACACCGGCCTGATTAACTCTCATCGGAATAAAACTTGTAACTGCCGACTGAGAACCAGCTGACCTTCTTGAATAATTTACCTTTATTGGTCTCCGTGCTTCGGTTACAATAACTATTGAGACAACTACAATTAAACTCATTACTAAAAATATAAGAATATTTTTTATCTGACTTGGATCAAAAACTGATGCCGTTTGCAAAAAACTTATTGGAAGTCTTCCCACAATTCCTGCAAAAATTACCATTGAAATACCGTTCCCTATTCCCCTTTCTGTGATAAGTTCACCAAGCCACATCAAAAAAATGGTCCCGGCTGTCATGGTTGTTATCATCGAAAGCAACGTCAGTGGAGTTACAGTAGTAATGATGTTTGAATTCTTTAAGAGTATATACATGCCGAAAGCTTGAATTACCGTAAGTGGAACTGTGAGATATCTTGTATATTGATTGATTTTTTCTCTTCCCGATTCTCCTTCTTTGGAAAGCTCTTCAAGTTTTGGGATTACCATTTGGAGCAGTTGCATGATAATGCTGGCATTAATGTATGGGTTAAGACCCAGCGACATGACCGAAAAATTGGCCAGTGTCCCACCGGAAAAAATGTCGAGTAGCGAAAGTAGCTGACTCTGGCCAAAAAGTTGTTTCAGTGACGAGATGTCAACTCCCGGAACAGGAACGTGTGCAAAAATTCTAAAGACAAGCAAGATCATTGCAGTAAAAATAATCTTTTGTCTAATCTGACTAACTTTAAAGGCTTTAATTAATGTGGATAAAAATCTCATCTTTATTTCTTTGCGATTTTTGGTTTAGCGTTTTCTGATTTTAATTGAGGCTTGCCCGCACCGATTTTTTCAGCAGCTTTTTTGGATATCGGAACATTTATTTTCAGGGTTTTAGTTAATTTACCGTCACCCAAAATTTTTACACCATATACTTTTGCGTCATCAGCCTTTACGATTTTATATTTAACCAGAGTTTCTATATCAACCGTTGATCCTTCCGGTAAAATGTTTAGGGCAACTAAGTTTATTACCAAAGGTTTTTTACTAACTCTTTTATTACCCTTACCTCTTCTATAAGGTAGTCTTTTGAAAAGTGGTCTTTGCCCACCTTCAAAGTGAGGGTGCATAAGTGAAACTTTACCTCGGGCTTTTTGTCCTTTGGTTCCCCTACCGGATGTTTTCCCTTTGCCGGACCCTGGTCCTCGTCCGATTCTTTTTTTAGAAAACTTTTTGATTTTTAAGAGTTGTTGTTTCATTTAAATGTTGTCAGTGCTTCTAATGTTGCGTAAACGTTGGACGCCTGATTTTTGGTTCCCAGAACTTTGCTGGAAATATTTAAGATGCCCGCAGCTTCCACTACGCTTCTTACTGCGCCACCAGCGATTACTCCAGAACCTTCAGGTGCCGGCTTAAGTAAAATTTTGGCTGCTCCTCTTTTTATTAACACATCATGAGGTATTGTGCCACGAACAATCGGGACTGTGATTAAATGCTTTTTGGCGTAAGCCGACGCTTTGCGAATAGCAGATGCGACATCACGAGCTTTTCCAAGTCCTACACCAACTCTCCCTTTTTTATCGCCAACTACTAGCAAAACCGAAAAGGCCATTCTATTGCCTCCTTTGGTCTTTTTAGAAACACGATTGACTTGGATTACTCTTTCGTCGAATTCTCTGGCTTCCTGCATAAAACGAGCTTCGTTGTTTGCCATGTTTAAAAAGCTAGACCTCCTTCTCTTGCACCTTCTGCCAGTGCTTTAATTCTGCCGTGATATTTATAACCAGCACGATCAAAAACCGCTTTTTTTACATTTTTCTTAAGTGCTGCGCTTGCCAATGTTTTGCCGACTTCTTTTGCTCTTTCTGTTTTAGAACCAGATTTTTCTACGTCCGATGCAGAAACAATTGTCAATCTCTTTTTATCGTCTATAAGCTGGGCGTATATATACTTGTTGGATCTGAAAACTGAGAGTCTGGGAAGGCTTTCTGTTCCCTCTACCTTCCTTCTAACTCTGGCGTGTCTTGCAATTCTTTGAGATCTTTTGTTTTTCATAGATTACGCTCCTACTGCTTTAACAGCTTTTCCTGCTTTCTTTCTGACTATTTCATCGCTATATCTAATTCCTTTTCCTTTGTAGGGTTCGGGCGGGCGGACTTTTCTAATTTTTGCTGCCATTTCACCCACTGCAATTTTGTCTATTCCGGAAACTATAATTTTGTTATCTTTAGTGTCAAATTCCACACCATTTGTCGATATTATAACTACTGGGTGGGAATATCCAACATTTAGTACTAAGTCGTTTCCTTGTTTGGCTGCTTTATATCCAACACCTACAAGTTCCAGCATTTTTTGATGACCATCGGTGACGCCTTTTACCATGTTTGAGATTACACTTCTGGTTAAACCGTGGAGTGCTTTTGCGAATTTATTTTCCGACTTTCTGCTAATTTTTACTGTTTGGTTTTCAACCATAACTGCAATTTCCGGTCTTATTTGAAACGAGATATTGCCCTTTGGACCAGAAACATTAACGGTTAAATCTTCAACTTTTACCGTTACCCCCTGTGGTATCTGAACCGGTTGTTTGCCTATTTTTGACATAATTTGTTTCAGGTTTTTACCAAACCCTACAGATGACCTCCCCGCCCAGTTTTTTTGCTTTGGCTTCTTTACCTGTCATCACTCCTTGAGGAGTCGAGAGAATATATGTTCCCCTGCCACCTTTTAGTGTTGGAATTTTTTTACTTTTTGAATAAACTCTAAGGCCGAGCTTCGATACTTTTTGGATTTGGGAAATCTTGGGTTTGTGATTGTCATATAGAAGCTCGATAGTTATTTCTCGATCTTCGCTCTTAATATTGCCAATAAACTTTTCCTTTTCAAGCACTTTGGCAATTTCCAACTTAAATTTGGAAACTGGAATGGTCACAGATGGCTTTTTGGCCATATAACCGTTTTTTATTGTTATTAACATGTCTGCTATCGGATCCACGAGCCCTCCTTTGTCGGGAATTTCCAATTGGTCCCGTTTTCTGACGAAAAATGAATTTCCAATTTCCAATGATTTTTTACCATGATGATTTTTTGATTCCTGGTATCTCTCCTTTGTGTGCAAGATCTCTAAAACAGAGTCTGCATATTCCAAACTTGTTCATGAAAGCCCTTGGCCTGCCGCAAATCATGCAACGGTTTCGATGTCTTACCTCAAACTTTTGTTTTTTGTTGTTTTTAACTATCTTTGATGTTTTTGCCATAAAGATACTTGGAGAAAAGCTTAAGCTTTTCTCAATATTCCCTTTCACTTAATAAGCAAAGCTTGCGGTCCTCGTCCTTTGAACTACGGGCCTTGGATAAAATTTTGGATTGTATTTTTAGATTACTCATATTAATTATTGCGGAATGGTACTCCTAAAAGCTCCATTAATTTTTTAGATTTTTCGGGATCACTGTTTTTTATAACTATGGAAACTACCAGGCCGCGAATCTTGTCTATTTTTGCGTAGTCAATTTCCGGAAAAAGAATTTGCTCTGTAATACCCAAGCTGTAGTTGCCCATTTTGTCGAATTTATTTGTTTGTAGCCCTCGAAAATCTCTCATTCTTGGCATAACAATTGCTATTAACTTCTCTAAAAAAATCCAAGCTTTTTTACCCCTAAGTGTTACCATCATTCCAATCGGATCCTTTTCTCTAAGTTTAAAAGTAGAAATTGCAGCTTTTGCCCGAGTTATTTTTGGTTTTTGTCCCGTTATGGTTGCCAGCTGTTCGTCTACTTTTGTCAAAATATCTTTGTTATCTTTTGCTTCTGCGATTCCCATATTAACTACAACCTTTTCAACATAAGGGATTGCTAAATCGTTTTTAAGATTAAATTCTTGTTTGAGTTTCGGCATTATTTCCTGTTTATATTTTGTTTGTAAATTTGTCATTTTTTCTCCTTAGGTTGGGCCAGACGACCCTGACATTTTTTACATATTCGTACTTTTATTTTCCCCTCCATCAGAAATCCTACTCTTGTCGGCTTCCCGCATTTTGGACAAATGATTGCTACCGTAGATGTAGACAATGGTCTTGCAATTTCGTAAATTCCCGCGGGTTGAGTCCTGGTTACTTTTCTGTGCCTTTTATAAATATTGACACCGGCAATAACAATTTTGTTTTCTTTTTTGTAAACCTTTTCAATCTTTCCTTTCTTACCTTTGTCTCGACCGGCCATAACTTGCACTTCATCTCCAACTTTGAATTTGTACATTTATATAACCTCCTTGGCCAGAGACGCGATTTTCGCGAACCCAAGTGATTTAACTTCTTGTGCTATTGGTCCAAAGACTCTGGTTGCCCTGGGAACTTTAGTGTTATCGATAATGACTGCAGCGTTTTGTGAAAATCTTATATAAGAACCATCCGGTCTTCTTGTTTCCTTTTTGGTTCTCACTACAACAGCTTTTACTATTTCATGATCTTTGACTTGACCGTTGGGGTCTGCACCGCGCACTACACAAGTAACAATTTCTCCCAGTCGAACAAATCTTTTACCGGACCCTTTGCCCACTCCAATTACTACCAATAATTTGGCTCCACTATTATCAGCAACTATCAAGTTAGATCTTCTTGCAAGCATAGTTACTTCACAACCTCCAATACTTTGAAGTGAACATTTTTAGAATAAGGTCTGGTTTCTGTAATTTTTACTTTTTGGCCCATTTGTGCGCCTATCTCATCATGGGCCTTAAAGTTTCTAGTTCTTGAAATTATCTTTTTGTAAAGCGGATGTTTAATTTGTATTTTTACCTCGACCACAACTGTTTTTGGCATTTTATTTGAAACCACAGTTCCCTGTTTAACTTGCATTTTGACCATTCTCCTTTTGTGATTTTTCGGCAAAAGATTTTTCGTTTATCAGGGTCATAACCTGAGCGATGCTGCGCTTAATTGACAATAAGTGATGGTAATTTTTCGTTTTTGACATATCCCGTTCTATCATCGCTTCGTTTTTTTCCTTTAATAATCTCTCTCTTTCTTTTTTAAGAGCTTCGATGTTTTTGCTTTTTAATTCTTTTAAATCTTTGTTTTTCATTATTTTGATATAATTCTGGTTTTTATTGGCAACTTGTGTGCAGCTAGGCGCATTGCTTCTTCGGCAACACTGGGCATGACAGCGCCCATTTCGAAAAGAATCATTCCCGGTTTAACAACCGCAACGTATTGATGGATGTCACCTTTTCCGGAACCCATTCTGGTTTCTGCAGGTTTTTTGGTTGTTGGTTTATCGGGAAATATTCTGATCCAAATACGACCCCCTCTTTTGGTGTAATGAGTCATTGCTCGTCGGGCTGCTTCTATTTGTCTTGCAGTGATCCACGCGCATTCGAGAGCCTTTATACCGTGTGATCCAAAAGCAAGAGAACTGCCGCGAGTGGCAATGCCTCGTCTTTTGTTTCTAAATTGTTTTCTATATTTTGCTCTTTTTGGCGATAGCATGTCCTACGATTCTCCTTTAAATATCCAAACTTTAATTCCGACTATCCCGGATTTAGGAACTTTGGCGTCTAATTTTGCAAAATCAATGATTGCTCTAAGGGTGTGCAGGGGAATTGCACCGTCTTTTAAAGATTCTCGTCTGGCGATTTCCGAACCACCCAGTCTTCCGGAAAGTTGAATTCTGACGCCTTTTGCACCGGATCTTTTTACTCTTTCCAAAGATTGATTCATAATTCTTCTGAAAGGAATTCTTCTCGTCAGCTGCTCGGCAATGTTTACCGCAACAAGATAGGCATCGAGATCTGGTGTTTTTACTTCTTCGAATTTTATTTCCATTTTTCCGGCGTCTTTAATTTTGAATCTTTTCAACATAGCTGCTTTTAATTGCTCGATTCCGGTCCCGCCGCGACCAATGGCGACACCTGGACGGGATACGTAAATATAGATTGTCCTTTTATCAAAAGATCTTTCAATATCGACCCTGGAAATTCCTGCAGCTTTTAAATTTTCCATCAAAAAATTTCTGATCTTTCGATCTTCAAGCAAAGATGTCGCGAAATCCTGGTTTTTGCTGGCAAACCAGCGTGATTTCCAGGGATAGAATGAGCCTAGTCTGAATCCGTACGGATTAACTTTTTGTCCCATTTTTCTCCTTTGGCTCCTCCAGTTTTTTTGTTTCTTTTGTTGCTTCGGTTTTTTTCTTTTCTTCTCCTTCGAGAATAACTGTTATGTGGCTGGTTCTTTTCAAAATACTGTGAGCGCGACCTCTTGCCACTGGCTGAAATCTTTTAAACATGGGTCCAATGCCAACTAAAATTGATTTAAAAGCCAATGATTGCTCGTCTAGACCAAAGTTGTTTTTTGCGTTGGCAATTGCTGAGCCAATTACCTTTATCAATGGTTTTGCAGATGACTTGTGAACCAATTTTAAAACTACCATGGACCTTGCCGGTTCCATTTTTTTAATTTGATCTACCACGAGCCGTACCTTTTCGGGTGAGACTCTTATGTTATTTGCTTTTGCTATGACTTGCATTTTTATTTCTTCGCAGATGATTTTTCTGTTATTTTTCCATGTCCGCGAAATGTTCTGGTTGGTGCAAATTCGCCGAGTCTGTGTCCGACCATTGGTTCGCCAACGAAAACGTTTATGAAAGTTCGTCCGTTGTGAACCGAGAAAGTATGATTGACAAACTCCGGCGCTATCTGGCTAGCTCTCGACCATGTTTTGATGGCAGATTTCTGGCCTGATTGCTTTTGCGCCATTACCTTCTTCATTAATTTTTCGTCCACATACGGACCTTTTTTGCTAGATCTGGACATTATTTTCTCTTCCTTTCGATAAAATCAGCAGGTCGACTTGCGAGACTTCGTCCTCGCAATGTCGCTCCTCTGATATTTTCTCTAGTCGTCATTTATTCCTCCTAGATAAAATGAAGCGGCTTGATGGTTTGTTTCTGTTTCTGGTTTTCTTGCCCATTGCCGGTTTGCCCCATGGTGTTTTTGGATGCATACCTGTTCCGCTTCTTCCTTCTCCCCCACCATGCGGATGTGAACCAGGGTCCATGGCAACGCCCCGCACTTTTGGACGTTTTCCCATGTGACGACTTCTGCCGGCTTTTCCGATCATAAGATTTTTCCAATCAACGTTACCGATTTGACCGACCGTCGCAAAACAGTTTCCATGAATCTTTCTGGTTTCTTTGGAAGGCAATTTTATGTGAATATACTTGCCTTCGCGTGCCGCGATAATTGCCCCTGCTCCGGCACTTCTAATTAATTTTGCTCCGGATCCAGGAGTCAGTTCGACGTTATGTACGACTGTTCCAACCGGCATTTTGGAAAGCGGCAGAGCATTTCCGGGTTTTATTTCTGCACTTTCCCCTGACATAATTTTCTGACCTACTTTCAAACCTACTGGAGCCAGAATGTATCTCTTTTCGCCGTCTGTGTAATGAAGAAGTGCGACATTGGCACTTCGGTTCGGGTCATATTCTATGGCTGCAACAGTCGACGGCACGTGTTTGTCTCTTCGGAAATCTACCTGTCTGTAGTTTCTTTTGTGTCCGCCGCCTTTACCCCGGGTTGTAATCCTTCCCCCCGAACGGCCTGCTGTTTTATTTAACCTGTTAATCAAAGATTTTTCCGGTTTGGTTTTGGTTATATCTCCAAAAACCAAAAATGATTTGAATCTTTGGCCTGGTGTTTCCGGTCTAATTTGTCTGACTGCCATTTTTAACCTTCCTTTCCTTCCGATATAACTTGTACATCTTTATCTTTCATGCTGTTTTTGGTTTTTGGTTCTTTTGCGGCCTCTCGACTTCGCTTGGGACCTTCGGCAGCTTTGGGCGAAAGAACAGCAATTTTTTGTCCCGGTTTAAGGTAGACAATGGCTTTTTTACCACCGCCGACTTCTGTTTCTTTCCTTGTTTTTGCAATTCTTTTTGTCTTTGTGGCCCGGCTTAAAACATTTACTTTTTTAATGTCTACCGAAAACTGGTTTTTGACTGCTTTTGCGATTTGTTTTTTCGTTGCCCTCTCATCCACCAAAAACGTGTAAAGACCTCTTTCCATCAGTCTGTATGCTTTTTCAGAAAGAATAGTTTTTTTTATGATATCCATTTGCCAAGTGCCTCCTTTGAAATTAATAGATTGTTATTTTGTAATACTTGATACGCATTGATGTTTGATACTGGTTCTACTGTAAGTGATTGTATGTTTCTGGTTGCCAACTTCACGTTGTCATTTTTTGAAGAAATTATAAGAAGCGTGTTTTTTTGAGCATTTAATTTTTTGAGAAGGTTGGCAACTGGTTTTGTTTTTGTAGAAATTTTTTCGAGGTTTGAGATAATATTTATGTCTCCATCTTTGGCTTTTTGTGATAGAGCATGAATTAATGCCTTGCGTCGCATTTTTTGTGGCAGAGTAAGTTTTGCTTCTCGATATCTTGGACCAAATGTAGTTCCTCCACCGACCCAAAGGGGTGATCTTATGGATCCGGCGCGGGCATTACCTGTTCCTTTTTGGCGCCAAGGTTTTTTGCCGCCGCCGCGGACTTCACCGCGGGTTTTGGTGTGGGCGGTATTTTTAATACTTTTTGTTTTGTAAACTCTTATCGCAGTAGCTAAAAGTTGTTTATTTGTTGTTTGTCCAAAAATTTCTTTAGGTAAGACAACTGTACCGACGCTTTTTCCGGACATATCAAAAACCTTAGCTGTTAGACCAGTTGGTTTTGTTTCTGTTTTAACAACGGGTTTTGTTATTGGTCGTTGGGATTGCTTCGCATCCGCTCGCAATGACTTTGACGTCACGATTGATTTTTCTTTCGTTACTTTTGATGCCTTTGATACTTGCGATACTCTTACTTTATCTGCCATTTATTTTTTACTTTAAGGGCAAACCTCTACGGTTTTCCCTTAATATTCCCTTTCCCTTAAAGGACAAAATTTCACTAGCAAAGCTAGATGAAATTTTGGTTTAAGAATTTTATTTAGAAACCTCCTTTGTTTGTTTTTCTTCTTTCTTTTCTTCTTTTGGCTCCTCTGGCTCTTTTGGCTCTTCTGATCCCTTTGTCTCTAGTTTTTCCTCTTCATCTTCTTTAGGTTTTTCTTCCGGTGGTGCTACATATTTTTTGACCTTTCCTGTTTTTTCGATCATCAAATATCCATTTCTAAATCCCGGAACTGCACCTTTTATGACTAGCATGTTTTCTGCAGGATTTACTTCTATTACTTCCAAGCCTGTAACTGTAATTTTTTCATTGCCCTGGTGCCCCGCCATATGCTTGCCTTTATAGACTCTTCCCGGTGTTGTGCCCTGACCAATTGATCCCGGTGCTCTGTGCCTGTCTGATTGTCCGTGTGTTTTTGGCCCCCCGTGAAATCCCCACCTTTTGACTCCACCTGTGAAACCGTGACCTTTTGTTATGCCTGTAATTTTTACTGCGTCTTGGTTTGCGAAGATGGCAACTGTGATTTTGTCGCCTATTTTTACCTGTCCATCTGTTTTAACTTCCCTGACAAATCTTGGCGCTACTCCAACTTTGTTGACGAAATCATTTTGGGGTTTTTTGACTTTCTTTCTTGCTCCAAGCCCCAAAACTGCGTGGTCACCTTTAATGTCGACGACGACATTTGGTTCGGCTTTTATGACCGTGACAGGAACCCGATGTCCCCGCAGGTTGTATCGGGCTTCCATATTTCCTTTGATTCCTAAAATTGTGTTTAACATTGTCGTTTAAGTACTAAAAATCGGAGACCCTTGAGATTATTCCTTCGCTTGGCTTGGGATTTTCAGGAGTCTCTCTTTAGTAAATTTCTAATTTCTAATTATTCTAATTTCTAATAATCCCGTTTTCTACGAAAAACAAATCCCAATTTTTTAATTTCTAAATTTATTTAGGTCAATTAGGTTAATTAGAGCAATTAGAAATTACTCTACATCTTCAGTTCAATATCTACGCCGGCCGGTAGTTCGAGATGAGTTAATGAATCTATGGTTTTGTTTGTCGGTTCAATAATATCGATTAGCCTTTTGTGCGTTCTCATCTCAAATTGTTCGCGTGCATCTTTATCTGTGTGGGGTGACGTTAACACCGTAAATTTCTGAATTCTTGTTGGCAGGGGAATCGGACCCGAGATTTTGGCACCTGTCGAAAGGCCGGTGTTTATGATATCCCGACACGCAGCGTCAATGACTCTGCCGTCGTATGCTTTTAGTTTGACTCGAATTCTACCTTTAGGCATTTTCTTTTAATGTGCTTTTTCCGAGAAAGAAAACGAGTCGAGAGGAAATTACTTATTACTTTAAGCGGTTAGACTTGAAGTTAAATATGGTTAATTTCATATTCAGCAGTGTCCTCGACTATTCGCTCTCTCAAATAGATTTGCAATTGAGTTCGCTTCGCTCACGTAATTTTGCAAATTTGCAAAATTATAGCAAAAAAAATCCTCCTTCGGCAAGCTCAGGATAAACCCTTGCCAAAAAAGGAGTCATTGCCTTGCCGTTTACGCAATAATCTTAGAGACGACGCCCGCACCTACGGTGTGGCCGCCTTCTCTAATTGCAAATCTAAGTCCCTCTTCCATCGCAACCGGCGCAATTAGTTTTACTTTCATTTTGATATTGTCACCAGGCATGACCATTTCGGTCCCTTCCGGCAGGGTTGCTTCTCCTGTAACGTCTGTGGTTCTGATGTAAAACTGTGGTCTGTAACCGGTAAAAAATGGTGTATGTCTACCGCCCTCTTCTTTAGTCAGAATGTAGACTTCGGCTTCGAATTCTGTGTGGGGGGTGGCTGTTGCGGTTTTGGCAAGAACTTGTCCTCGTTCAACGTCGTCTTTTTCGATACCTCGAAGAAGTACTCCAACGTTGTCTCCGGCCTGACCCTGGTCAAGTTCTTTTCGAAACATTTCAACACCGGTGACAACTGTCTTTTTGGTAGGTCTGATTCCGACAATTTCGATTTCGTCATTAACTTTGACAACTCCCCGTTCGACTCTTCCGGTTACAACTGTACCTCTGCCTTTAATTGAAAAGACGTCTTCAACCGGCATAATAAAGGGTTTGTCAAGATCGCGAACCGGAGTTGGGATTTTTTCATCTACAGCTGCCATTAAATCTTCGATTGCTTTTACTGACTGGGCATCTCCTTCGAGAGCTTTTTTAGCAGATCCACGAATGATGGTGGCCCCTTTACCGTCGTATTCATATTTGTCAAGAAGTTCACGGACTTCGAGTTCAACCAGATCCAGAAGTTCGGCATCCTGAACCATGTCGACCTTATTTAAGAAAACGACAATTGCAGGTACGTTAACCTGACGAGCCAGAAGAACGTGTTCTCTTGTTTGAGGCATTGGGCCGTCCGGTGCGGAAACAACAAGAATAGCGCCGTCCATTTGAGCGGCACCTGTAATCATGTTTTTGATGTAATCGGCATGACCCGGAGCATCGATGTGGGCATAATGTCTTTTTTCTGTTTCATATTCGACGTGAGTGATGTTGATGGTTATTCCACGCTGTTTTTCTTCCGGAGCATTGTCGATTTGGTCATAGGCTTTTTCCTGCGCCATACCTTTTCCGGCCAAAACCTTGGTGATGGCTGCAGTGAGCGTGGTTTTACCATGGTCGACGTGACCAATGGTTCCGATATTTACGTGTGGTTTTGTTCGTTGATACTTTTCAGCCATGTCATCAAAATAAATGAATACCAATCAAGCCAAGATGTTACACTTGGCAGGCTGATATTCAGTTTGTGTAGTTTATACTATTTCTACAGGCTAGTGCAAGAGGCGAAAAAGTATTCAATATTTTCGGGGTAAAAGGGAAGTTAAAAGGAGATCCTTCGTCTCACTCAGGATGACAAATTGAATTTCTCAATTGTATTCAGTTTGTCAACTTTCCTTTGTTTCGCCTTTTTGTTTGGCAACGATTTTATCGGCCCTTCACTACGTTCAGGGTAAACTCTAATAAACTTTTGACTGACTAACTCTCTTTGGTTTCACCTTTCGTTTTGGCCACAATTTTATCTGCAATATTGCCCGGGACTTCTTCGTAATGGGACGGTTCCATATAAGCAGACCCACGACCTTGAGTAATCGAGCGCAGAGTGGTGACGTAACCGGACATTTCGGAAAGCGGAACAAGCGCTTTGACGATGACGGCATTGCCATGATGGGAAGAATCTAGAATTTGGGCACGTTTTGAGGAAAGATCGCCTATGACATCTCCCATAAATTCTTCGGGGATTGTGACTTCAATATTCATTATCGGTTCCAAAAGAATCATATTGGCTTTTTTGGCTGCAGCTTCAAAAGCCATGGATCCTGCTATTTTGAAAGCGATATCGGAAGAGTCGACATCGTGATAGCTGCCGTCGTAGACTGCGACTTTCATGTCCACCATCGGATAACCTGCCAAAACTCCAATTTCCATTTTTTCTTTGACACCTTTTTCGATAGACGGAATAAACTCCTGAGGAATTCGGCCTCCTTTGATTTCGGAAACATATTGGAAACCCTCTCCGCGGCCGAGCGGTTCAACCCGAAGGAGACAGTGACCATATTGACCATGACCCCCGGTTTGCCTGATGTATTTTCCTTCTCCTTCTGCGATTTGTTTAATAGTCTCGCGGTAAGCAACTTGAGGACTACCGACATTTGCCGAAACCTGAAATTCCCGCTTCATTCTGTCTACTAATATTTCAAGATGGAGTTCGCCCATCCCTGAAATAATTGTTTGGCCGGTTTCCGGGTCACCTTTAATTCTGAAGGTGGGATCTTCCTCGGATAGTCTTCCGAGAGCATAACCCAGTTTTTCCTGGTCTGCTTTGGTTTGCGGTTCTATCGCCAAAGAAATGACCGGTTCGGGAAACGAAATTGATTCAAGGACGATGGGTGCTTGCGGGTCGCTAAGTGTATCTCCTGTTCCGGTATTTTTAAGACCGACAACTGCTATAATTTCCCCCGCATAAGCTTCCTGGATTTCTTCACGTTTGTCGGCGTGCATCAAGAGGAGCCTGCCGATTCTTTCAGAATCGTGTTTGCTGGAATTTGCAACTGCGCTACCTGACTTTAAAGTCCCGGAGTAAATACGAACATAGGTGAGTTTCCCAACGTGAGGATCAACCTGGATTTTAAATGCAAGGCCTGCAAAAGGCGCTTCTACTGTCTGTTTTCTGACTTCTTTTTCGCCGGATTTTGGGTTAGTACCTTCAATTTCTGCTTTGTCCATTGGAGACGGAAGGTAGTCAACAACTGCGTCCAAAAGTGGTTGAACTCCTTTGTTTCTTAAACTTGATCCGGCCATAACAGGCACGATTTTATATTCGATTACCGATTTTCTAAGAGCCGCTTTTAGATCGTTTACGTCTAATTCTTCACCTGCCAGATATTTCTCAAGCAGCACATCGTCTGCTTCTGCAATCTTTTCGACAAGTTCGTGGCGGTATTTTTCCATGTCTGCCTTGGCACCCTCTGGAATTGGGACTTCAGAATACTTCATGCCGGTTTTGTCTGTTTCATCCCAGACATAGGCTTTTCTTGTAAGAAGATCGATCACGCCTTTAAAATCATTTTCCTTTCCAAGCGGTATGTTGTAGGGATAAGCCGGTGCTCCAAGTTTGTTTCTGATTGATTCTAATGTCGCAAAGTAATCTGCACCAAGTTTGTCCATTTTATTTACGAAACAGATTCGGGGGACTTTATATTTGTCAGCCTGGCGCCAAACTGTTTCTGATTGAGATTGAACTCCTTCTTCGGCATCGAGAACTGTTACACCACCGTCTAAAACGCGGAGTGATCTTTCGACTTCTGCCGTAAAATCTACGTGGCCCGGGGTGTCAATGATGTTAATTCTAGCTTCAATATCTTTGTGGGGACCGTCTTTTGGAGTCCAAAATGCCGTAACTGCGGCGGAAACGATTGTAATTCCACGTTCTTTTTCCTGAGCCATCCAGTCGGTAACTGTTGTTCCCTCGTCGATATTACCGAGTTTATATGACTTACCCGTGTAATAAAGAATCCGCTCCGTTGTCGTTGTTTTACCCGCGTCAATGTGGGCAATAATGCCTATATTTCGGATACGGTCAAGTGGATATGATCTGTCTTTTGCGTCGGCCATAGTAAATTATTTGGAAATTTTGTCTGAGGAGACTTGTGCGCCTAGTGGGTGTTCCAGATTTCGAATTTCTTTTTTGACTTCCGCAACCATTGCACGCAGAACAGAAACTTCTTCGTCTGCAAGTTCCCAGGCTGCATTTTCATTCCAGGCTGCGCCGGACTCCTGGAATGCGTCGCCATATTTGGCCAGAGCATCCTTGAGCTTAACATTTTCAAGCTCGTCGAGCCTTTTTCTCAGATCTTTTATTTTTTGTGTTTTAGTTTGCATTTCGTCAGTTCCTTCCTCAATGTAAACATGCTTTGGTTAACAAATTTCATTTAAGCAGAAACTAGTCATCTTATACAAGGATTGACTTTATCCATTACTAAGCGGAAAAGCTTAATTCACCTGGCTAGAGGTATTAGGATAAGCGGGAATTATATCAGTGAACGTCTTTTTAAGCAAGAATTACCACCTAAAGTGGGCAAACGCCTTATTCGCTTCGGCTGCGCGGTGCATTTCGTCGCGCTTTGCAACAGCTTTGCCCGTTCCTTGTGCTGCCTCTAGAATTTCTGCTGCCAGTTTTGCCGCGATTGGTGGAAGGTTTTTGATCTTTTCGACTTCCTTGGGCGAGCGGCTTCTGGCTGAAATTACCAACCAGGTAAGAGCCAGGGATTGCCTCCTGGGACCTCGAACTTCCATGGGCACCATGTAGGAAGCACCGCCGACACGCCTTGGTCTGACTTCCATTTTTGGTGTTACATTTTCCAGGGCTTTTTCGAAGGTAGTTTGCGGGTTTTGGCCTTTGCCTTCAATATATTCGAATGCGCCGTAGACTGCCTTTTGGGCAATACTTTTTTTACCGTGCATCATGATTTTATTTACAAGCTTTGCAACGGTGGGATTCTGGTAGATGGGATCCGCTTCAATTTTTCTTTTTATGATTTTTCCTGCTCTTGGCATGTTTTTACTTTAAGGGACAACCTCTACGGTTTTCCCTTAATATTCCCTTTCCCTTGAAGGACAAAATTACACTGGCTGAGCCAGATATAATTTTGGATTGTAAAATAAATTTATTCATATTTATTCTGTTGGTGCTGTAGGCTGAGATGCAGCTGCCTGGGCACCAACTGTTGCTGCTGCCTGGGCTCCTGTTGTAGCACCAGATTTCTTGGTTCCGTAAAGTGATCTTCCCTGTTTTCTATTTGAAACACCTGTTGTGTCAAATTTGCCCCGAATTATGTGATATTTTACTCCGGGTAAATCTTTAACTCTTCCACCTCTTATTAAAACAACAGAGTGTTCTGCCAATTCGTGTCCGATACCGGGAATGTATGCTGTTATTTCCTGTCTGTTGGAGAGCCTGACGCGGGCCACTTTTCTGAGCGCAGAATTCGGTTTTCTGGGTGTCATGGTTTTAACGATTATGCATACACCGCGCTTTTGACCGGAAGGATAACTTACATACCGGTTCGTTCGCGAGTTATAAGCACGCCTTAGACCGGTTAAACCAATTCTTTTGATTTTTGCTTTTCTTCCTTTTCGAATTAACTGATTGACTGTTGGCATATCGTTACTTTAAGGGACAACCTCTACGGTTTTCCCTTAATATTCCCTTTCCCCAATGGTAAATTTAAACTAGCAAAGCTAGATTTAAATTTGATTTTAATTGAGGATGACATTTTAAGTTTTTACCGGGTAAATTTCAATGTTTACGATTCTTTAATTCTAGCTCTTTCCGCACTGGAGGGGATAAGACGGCCAATTATAACGTTCTCTTTGAGACCCAGAAGTTGGTCGGTTTTGCCTTCGATTGCAGCATCAGTTAGCACGTGCGTTGTCTCCTGGAAGGAGGCTGCTGAAAGGAAGCTTTCGGTATAGAGTGCTGCGCGAGTGATACCCAGAATCACGATTTGGGCGGTTGCGGGTTCTCCACCCTCTGCAAGAATCTTGGAGTTTTCCTGCTCGAATCTGTGTTTATCTACAAGCTCACCTGGTAGAAGTGCAGTGTCGCCCGAGGATTCTATTCTGACTTTTTCGCTCATTTTTCTGACTATAACCTCGAAATGTTTGTCGTTAATTGGGACGCCCTGACTTTCGTAAACTTCCTGAGCGCCTTCAATGACGTATCTTTGTGCGCTTCTGAGGCCAGAAATTGAAAGGATTTCTTTAACATCAAGATATCCTGACGAAAGAGAGGTTCCTGCTGTAATTTGATCGCCATCTGCAACTGTTAATTCCGAAGTAGGCGGAATGAAATATTCTTTCTCGACCGGTGGTTTAAGATTGGTACTTCTAACTTTGACTACATAACCTTCTGCTGTTTCTTCGACGCTTACTTTGCCGGTTATTTCTGAAATTTTAGCCGCAAATTTTGGAGTTCGAGCCTCGAAAAGCTCTTCGACACGAGGAAGGCCTTGAGTAATATCAAGACCAACGATTCCACCTGTGTGGAAAGTTCTCATGGTAAGCTGCGTTCCGGGTTCACCAATAGATTGTGCCGCAATTACGCCAACCGGCGTACCGATAGTAACTTTTTGTCTTGTTGCGAGATCGCGTCCATAGCAGTTTGCGCAAAGACCATATTTTGCTTCGCAAGTTAATATTGATCTTACAGTCACTTCCTCTATTCCCGCTTTTTCAATCGCCTCAGCCTTTTCTTCGGTTATTTCTTCTCCGGCTGTGACTATGGGTTTTTTGCCCTTTGGCCCGATATCAACTGCTGCGATTCTGCCGGTAATTCTCAGTGTGAAGAGAGCCTGACGTTTATCGTGCTTTGAAACCAACAGTCCGAGTTTAGTGTCACAATCTTCGGTTCTGATGATTGCGTCATGAGCAACATCGACAAGACGACGGGTGAGGTAACCGGATTCGGCAGTTTTAATCGCCCGGTCAGCCAAACCTTTTCGGGCACCACGAGCTGATGTGAAGTATTCAAAAACAGAAAGTCCTTCACGGAAGTTTGATTTAACAGGAAGGGGCACGATTTGCCCTGAAGGATCCGTTACTAAACCTCTAATTGCAGCAAGTTGTTTGATCTGTTCCGCTGTTGCACGGGATCCGCCGGAATCAGAAATAATTTTGATGGCGTTTGTGAGCGGCAGGCTTCTCCAAGTAAGGTCTGCCAGTTCGTTGGTTGTTGAAAGCCAGACTTCCTGGGAGAGTCTCCTTTCCTCTTCTCTTGTTATAAGGCCCATCTTAAAGTTCTTTTCGATGTTTTTAACTTCTTTTTCCGCCTTTTGAATAATTTCCTGTTTGTTTGGGACAATCATACAGTCAAAAACCGATACCGAAAGACCGGAAAATGTGGCACCTTCGAAACCCAGAGTCTTAAGCCTGTCTATAAGTTCAATTACCTGGTCTTCTGTCAAAAAGTCGACGCTTTTGCCAATTATCTTTTTAATTGCCGATGCTGAGACTGCGTCGTTTATAAAGCGGAGAGACTCCGGAATCTGCATATTAAAAATAACTCTTCCGGCAGAAGTATCCAGAATGTCTTTTTTGATTTTGACTTTGATTGGCTGGCGCATGCTAATTTTGGCGGTGTTAACTGCCAGAACAACTTCTTCTTCGCTTTGAAATACGTTTTCTACCGATTCTTTGGTGGAGTCAATTGAAGTCAGGTAGTAAATTCCAAGAGCCATTTCTTTGTTGGGTAAAGTGATTGGTGATCCGTCAGCCGGACGAAGCAAGTTTCTGCCGGCCATCATCAAGCCAATTGCTTCCTCCTGGGATTTTTCAGAAAGAGGGACATGAACTGCCATTTGGTCACCGTCGAAATCGGCGTTGAAACCGGCGCAAATACAAGGATGAATTCTAATTGCATCGCCTTCGATTAATATCGGATAGAAGGCTTGAATGCCTAATCTGTGTAGGGTAGGAGCGCGGTTGAGAAGTACCGGGTGATTTTTGGTAATTTCTTCCAAAATATCCCAGACTTCTCCGCTTCTTCTTTCCAAAAAGTGTTTTGCGCTTTTAACGTTTGGTGCAAATCCGCGGTTTATGACTTCGCGCAGAACAAATGGCTTAAACATTTCAAGAGCCATTTCTTTGGGTATACCGGTTTGGTTAAGATTGAGTTCGGGACCAACGACAATTACAGAACGACCTGAATAGTCAACACGTTTCCCGAGCAGGTTTTGCCTGAATCTTCCCTGTTTCCCACGAAGCATGTCGGAAAGAGACCTTAGTTCTTGTGAAGCTCTGGTTGTCTTAACTTTTTGAGAATCTATTAGGGCATCTACCGCTTCCTGGAGCATTCTTTTTTCATTTCGAAGAATGATTTCCGGTGCTCCAAGCTCGATAAGTTTTTTGAGCCTGTTATTTCTGTTTATAACCCTTCGGTAAAGATCGTTAAGATCCGACGTCGCAAACCTACCACCGGAAAGCTGAACCATGGGTCTTAGGTCCGGTGGCAAAACCGGAAGGGTTTTTATAACCATCCAGGTTGGAGCGATGCCTGCTTTTCGCATCCCCTCGACAACGCGGAGTTTTTTAGCGGCTTTAATGTATTTTTGTCCGGTAGCTTTTGTGAGTTCCTGCCTAAGCTGTGCTGCCGAATTTGCCAGATCTACTTTTTCCAAAACTGCCAAAACAGCCTCCGCTCCCATGCCAACTTTAATGAATTCGTCTGCATTGTAGTCGCCTAGTTTGAAATATTCTTCTTCTGATAGAAGATCCAGGGGCTTTATAGATTTAACAAGGTTCGTGATATTTTTGTAGATTTCTTCCAGTCTTGAAAGTTCTTTTGCGTTTTCGTCACGCATCATAGCTGTTTTGTGACGCATCACAAGTTGTGCTTCTTCTATTTTTAGATCTGACTGTTCTTTTGGACCTGTTTTTTTGGCTTTTATTACGGTGATCTCTTTTTTGCTTTCCGCTTCCAACTCTTCGATTCTCTTTTTGAGAAGGTTTTGTTGTTCTTTGCTTTTTTGAGCCAATTCGTTTTCTAAACCTTTTAAGACTGCTTTTCTCTTCTCCTCGTCGACTTCGATTACAATGTAGGATGCGAAGTAAATAACCGCATCAAGGCTTCTTGGCGAAACGTCCAAGAGAAGACCAAGTTTGGAAGGGCTTCCTTTGAAGAACCAGTTGTGGACAACAGGTGCGGCCAGAGTGATGTGGCCCATTCTTTCTCTTCGGACCCTGGATTGGGTTACTTCAACACCACATTTATCACAAATTATTCCTCGGTATCTGATTCTTTTATATTTTCCACAGTAACATTCCCAATCCTTTGTAGGTCCAAAAATACGTTCGTCAAAAAGACCATCTTTTTCCGGCTTAAGGGTTCTGTAATTTATTGTTTCGGGCTTGGTAACTTCTCCAAAAGACCAGGTTTTAATGTCATCGCCTGAGGCTATTGTAAGTTTTAATGCTTCAAAATCTACTAATTCGTTAATTTCTCCAAGGGGACACCAGGGTTTCCCCTTGGTATTCCTCTTCCTCCATAGGATAATTTTGAACTGGCGGAGCCAGATTCAAAATTAATTTTATTTTTATAATTTTCATTGTTTATTGCTCCAGTTCCATTGGACTGCTCGGTTTTGCGATGTCGGCTTCTGACGCAACGATTTCTGCACCAGAGACTGCAGCGAACTCTTTTGCCTTTTCCATATCAGCTTCGGTTTTTGCAGTTTCGGTTTCTTCTACAGTTTTTGCACCAATTGTTTGAACGTTTAGAGATAAACTGTTGAGCTCTTTAACCAAAACTTTGAATGATTCGGGGATTAGGGCCTGGGGAATTTCGGTTCCTTTGATGATTGCCTCAAATGCTTTTGCTCTGCCCACTACATCATCCGATTTTATGGTTAACATTTCCTGTAGAGTGTAGGCTGCTCCATAAGCTTCAAGAGCCCAGACCTCCATTTCTCCAAGTCTTTGACCACCCATTTGAGCTTTTCCTCCCAACGGTTGCTGGGTAATAAGAGAGTATGGACCTGTTGATCTTGCGTGCGTTTTGTCCTCGACCATGTGGATAAGTTTCATAATGTATCCTTGACCTACAACAATCGGCCTATCGAAGGGGAGACCTGTTCTTCCGTCGTAGAGAACCATTCGCCCGTCTTGTGGAAGACCAGCAGATTTAAGTTCTGAAACTATTTTTTCTTCCTCAATGTGCTCGAATACCGGGAGAGCTACTTTGTAATTTAAGTTGCTTAAAGCAATTCCAAGATGAGCTTCTAAAAGTTGTCCGAGGTTCATTCGAGAAAGAACCGAAAGCGGGCTGATTATGATGTCGATTTGGGTTCCATCAGAAAGATAAGGCATGTCTGCAGCAGGAATTATTTTTGAAATAACACCTTTATTGCCGTGGCGACCAGCAAGTTTGTCACCAACGACAACTTTTCGCATTTGGGCAACCTTGACAAATATTTTGGAAAGAGCACCATGCTCAAGCTCGTCGCCTTTATCACGGGAAAGAATTTTGACATCGATTACCGTTCCTTTTTCTCCGTGTGGCATACGAAGAGAAGTATCCCTTACTTCTCTAGCTTTTTCTCCAAAGATTGCGCGAAGTAGTCTTTCTTCCGCTGTTAGTTCCGTTTCTCCTTTGGGTGCAATTTTGCCGACTAAAATATCGTTCGGGCCAACTTCGGCACCGACAACGACGATTCCCTTTTCGTCTAGATTTGCCAAATCTTCTTCAGAAACATTGGGGATATCCCGAGTCGTTTCTTCAGGTCCAAGCTTGGTTTCGACAACGGACGTTTCGTATTCTTCTATGTGTATTGAAGTTAAAACGTCTTCCCTAAACAGTCTGTCGGATATAACTATTGAGTCCTCATAGCCAAGGCCATCGAAACTCATGTAGGCGATTCTAAGATTTTGACCCAGAGCCAGTTCTCCGTTTTCTGTTGCAGGACCATCGATTAGGACGTCATCTTTTTCTACCTTTTGCCCAACTATTACCCTCGCCCTTTGGGAATAACAAGTGCTTTGCGGAGACCTTGCGAATTTTTGAATAGGATATGTTATTTCCTGATTTTTACCGTTTACCTTTATGCGAACTGTTACTTTTTTGCTGTCGACATAAATAACTTCGGCTTCTGATGGAGATGTGACTACTCTTCCCATGTTTTCTCCGACAACTCTCTCCATGCCGGTTCCAACAGTCGGTGAACTTGGGTTAATAAGCGGAACGGCCTGGCATTGCATATGAGTTCCCATCAGAGCACGGTTTGCTTCATCATGAGCTAAAAATGGAATAAGAGAAGCTGAAGTTCCAACTATTTGTCTTGGAACTACGTCTATATATTCGACCAGGCTTTGGGGAGCAGTCATGAATTCACCTTTGTAGCGAACCGGCACTGTATCTTCTAAAAAGTATCCTTTTTCATCCATTTGGACCTGAGCATGCGTGATGTAGTGATCTTCTTCATCGTCTGCAGCCAGGTAAACTATTTCATCCGTAGCGCGACACTTGCCGTTTTTGTCTTTGTCTACCTTTTTATACGGAGCTTCCAAAAAACCGTAGTCGTTGATTCTGGCATAAAGTGACATATAGGTGACAAGACCAATGTTGGGACCTTCCGGAGACCTAATCGGACAAATTCTTGAATATTGGGAATGGTTGATGTCTCGAATGGAAAATGCGGCCCGTTCACGAGCGATACCACCGGTTCCCATTACAGTAAGTCTTCTAAGATTGTCGAGTTCTGAGAGCGGATTTGTCTGATCCAGGATAGTTGAAAGCTGTGAGGATCGGAAAAACTCGTTTACGGCAGAAATTACCGGACGGGCATTAATTAGGGATGAGGGAGCCGGTACTGTGTCCGTTGGTGTAAGGCTCATTCTTTCACGAATAACTCTCTCGAGCCTCAAAATACCAATTCTGAAAGCGTTATCTGCTACAAGCTCGCCTACTCTTCTCACCCGTCTATTTCCCAAATGATCGATGTCATCTACTTTGCCCTGACCTGCAATAAGATCGAACAAGTATGTGATGGCTGCTACGAAATCATTGGGTGAAAGAGTATAAATTTCTTCTTCGCTTCTTTCTTCTTTTGAAAGGTCTTTCTTGATATTTGCCAAACGCTTTTCTACTTTGTATCTTCCTACCCTTCCTAAAGAGTATCGTCTGGGATTGAAAAACATATTATCTAGTAAAACTTTGGCATTATCGAGAATGACGTGATCTCCCGGTCGCATTCTTCTGTAAATTTCCAAAAGCGCTTCTTCTTGATTCGTGGTGGTATCTTTCGTAAAAGTATTGGTGATTAATTTTCGGAAATTTTCTTCTTTAACGTGGTCAAATAACTTCCAGATTTCTTCATCGGTGGAAAAGCCGATAGCTCTTAAAAATGTGGTCATCGGAAATTTTCTGCGTCTGTCTATTTTTACAGTAATGATGTCGTTTTTGGTTATTGCAAATTCTAACCAAGAGCCTCGCATCGGGCGAATCTCGCAACTGTAGAGGACTTTACCTGTTGCAGGGTCAATTTCTGCTCCATAATAGGCACCGGGAGCCCGGACGAGCTGGTTGACAACTGCGCGCTCAATTCCATTTATGATAAAGGAGCCTTTGTCCAGCATTACAGGCAGATCGCATAAGAAAACTTCCTGGGTGTTTTTGGCTCCCGTTTGTTTGTTTAAAACTGTTGCTTCGACTTTGAGGGGAAGATCGTAGGTAATTCCTTTCTCAATTGATTCTTCGGGGTTATGTTTTGCCTTTCCAAAACTGTACTTTCCAAAGGAAAGTGTAAAGTTTTTGCCTGTAAAATCATCAATTGGGGAAACCTCGTTTATTATTTCCGAAATACCGGTTTCTAAAAATTGGGCAAAGGATTCGCGTTGAACCTGGACTAAGTCCAATGATTCTAAATTTAAATTGGAAGGTTTTCCCCAGTTTACTCTTTTTGTCACAGGATTAAATATTTTCTTATTGCGGGTAGGGGATCACCACGACCAAAAGGGCATCGCCGAGCCCTATTTGACTACTTATTGATTGGGATGATCCACAGACAATTTGACAACAAAACCAAGAAGGTATGCAAAATACCCCCTTGATAAGGATTTGTCTGGATCAATTTATATCACTTTTGCCGAAGCTGTGTCAATAGTTAATTTTTATATTTTATAGAAAGTCTTTTATATTTTGGGCGTGTTCGTCGGCTGTTTTGGCGTAATGAATTTTACCTTCTGTGTCGTGCAGGTAAAACATATAGGGTGTATCTGCCGGCTCGGCTGCAGCGCGAATTGATTCAAGTCCCGGATTGGAAATTGGTTTTGGAGGCAGGTCCGGGTGTAAATAGGTGTTGTACAAAGATTTAACGGCAGTGTAATCTCCCTGTGTGACTGACGGCCACCATGAATTTTTGGCACTGTCATAGCCTTTGGCGTATTGGACAGTAGCGTCAACTTGTAAGGCAATGCCTGCATTAAGACGATTCACTAAGACTCCTGCTATTATTGGTCTTTCCTCATTACTTTTGGCCTCTCTTTCTATTAATGATGCCAGAATCACTACATCTTCCTGGGTAAGATTATTTTTGGCTCCTTTAAGTAAGGTTTTTTTGTCGACCTTTTCGTCAAAAGTAGTTTCAAGTCTTGTTGCGATATCCTGAGCAACCGCGTCTTTTGCAATCAAGTATGTATCTGGAAACATGTGTCCTTCTTTGGCAGATTTTATAAATTCTTTTTTGTCGAATTGGTACTTCTCGTTATTGCCCGAATTGAGCTTTTTATCAATAATGTCCGCCATTTCCTCAACTCTGACCCCTTCGGGAAAAGTGATCCAAACATCGATTGCCCCGTGAGTTAATTCCTTGGCGATTTCTCTTGACGACAAGTTTTTCGAAAGTCGGAAATCACCAGCCTGGATTGTTTTACCGATTCCCGACTGGGCAACGTAGAGCCTGAAGGCAAGAGCGTTTCTTACAAGATCTGCCTCTTTCAGGTTTTGGGCAATTTGGGTGACGGGTTGGCCGGGACTTATTACAAAGATTTGGGGTGTTTCGTCTATAGAAACCGGCTGCAGGAGACGGTTATAGTAAAGATTTAAGGCGATGGGAGTTAGTATCAAAACAACAAAAAGAATGGCGAAGAATATAAATTTACTTAAGTTCATGCTTCTGTTAAATTAGCTCTTCTGTATCTGCCTTTTCTTTTATCGAAAATGAAAATGCGTCCGCATGTGCAAACAACCTTTTGACTGTTATCTTGCCTTTCGAATCTTCTTCCCAAAGTTAGATTGCGTCCGCATCCGACACATTTACCTTGAAGCAGGATCCATGCCTGTATGGGAGCAAGTATACGCTTAATCATAACTTTATTTAAGGAGACAACCTACGGTTTTCTCCTTAATATTCCTCTTTCCCTTAAAGGATAAGCAAAGCTTGCGGTCCTCATCAATTTCATTGATTGCGGGCCTTAAATTTAAACTAGCTAAGCTAGATTTAAATTTGGGATTATATTTGAATAAGAATCTAATCACTAGAATCTAGATAACTCTGCAATATTATGGCAGCTGCGATTTCATGTTGTCTTTGGCTGCGTTTAGTCTTTGCGACATTCAGTTTAACCATAGTTTCAGTCGCCTGTCTAGATGTTAATGTCTCGTCCCATAGAACGACTTTTATGTTTGGCAGGGTATGTTGAAGTTTCTTTGCAAAATTTGTAAACATAGGCTTTATTTTTCCTTCAACGAAACCTACGACAACCGTGTCGATTTTTTCTTGATCGATTATGCGAATAACCTGTTTTTGCGCTTCCTCTATATTTTTGTGCGAAATGGTCTTGTAGGGAGATGCGAGAAGGCTGTCAGAAGTTGCAAGGCCGGTTGTTTTTTCGCCAAGGTCGACACCAAGAATCATTGGTTTATTTTACAGCAAAAGTGAAATTTAGATGAGTTTTTCGCGGACTGCGTTGGCAAGTTCTCTCAGTTCGGAAAGAGTCATGGTTTCGATTATTCCGAATGTTTTTTGGATTTTGTCCGGAGAAGGTTCAGTTGTGGCGATAGCTGTCCTGCCTCGTGGAGGTTCTCCTCCTTTTGAAGAAGTGGGTTTTGGTTCAGCTCGAGACCTTCTTGGTGCCCTTTCTGACATAGATAGATTATACAGACTAAGTCAAATATCTTCCTCGCATTGCGAGCGATATTTTTACTTTGTCAAATAAGACCGGTGATTACAACAAGCCTCTTGGTACTTGTGCCCGGGGGTACGCAGGTCATTAGTGTCAGATTTCTGCCGTTTTGGGAAATGGGTGAAAGTACAGAGAGATCTTTTGGGTCGACTACTTTTGAGTACTGTACTGTAAAGTGCAGGGTTTTCCCTTCAACCGTAACATAAATATCATCTCCAACCTCCAGGTCCGAAAGTCTCGTAAAGATTGCCCTGTAATTTTTGGGGTCATTAAATTGAGGCAAGACGGAATGTCCTGTTATAAAACTATTTCCAACATCGCCGGGAATTGCCGTTCCGGGGAAAAGTGCGAGGCTTTTGGAAAAATCCGTGGAGTCGACTTTGACTTTTGCCTTATCTATCTTTAACTTCGGGATAGTTATAGTGAATTCGTCCGGTCTTGGCTCCTTTGGTTTATAAGTTGTAGAAAAGTAGGAAAATCCATCTGGTTCTGTGACGACCTGAATATTGTTTTGAGGGATAGACGTACCTGAAAGTACCTGACCCTGGGGTATTGGAACTTCCTTTATTTTACTGGTTAGTCTGGGTAGGGTGATAAGCTGCCATGAAAAGTAGGGCCAGACAGAAAACACTATTGAAATTATACCTATTGATAAGAGGGTTAATGCGAAGGTTCGATCTTTTTTTCTGGCGCGAGCGACTTTTGCTGCAGTATTTTCTTTAATGTAAACGGCAAGCGGCATTGGGGTAATACCAAATCTTAGATCTCAAAGATCAAAATTACAACTTAAATCTTAAAGTTTTTAGATCTAAGATTCAGATTTGAAATTTGCGATTGGTCCAGTTTTCTTTCGAGAAAGAGTTTTGAATTAAATTTCAGCTGGTTTCTATTTTGAATGTTATTCTATCTTTTGCACGCGGGAGAGAAAAGATAAAGGGCAAGGTGGGTGAGAAATTTATCTGGACATCACTTGCTTGACCTGTTTCCAAAATTGCTGTTCTTGCAGCTTTTATACTCTTACCTGCAATTTTATTTTTCAACTCGTCCTCGTTAAATTTTGGAACTAGACCAATCTTAATTTTCCCCAAAAGTCTTAGTTTATCATCATCTTGTTTTGAGGTGAGGCTTGAAATTTCTATATTTTCCGGCCTGGCTTCCAGTTTTTCGTCTATATCTTTTTGAACAATTTCCGCCAAAAGTTTTTTAAGTTCACTTTCGTCGTAAGTAATTGCTTTTGCTTCGACTTGCATGTCCAGGTTCAAAATGGCAGCTTCTTCATCCTGCTTTTTGTCAAATTGTTTTTTTATGACCATAATGGTTACGGCGTCATCCTGAATCTGATTCGACCCTGCTTTATTTTTTAAATCTTCTCTGGCTTTTTGGGACAGTGTTTCCGTTAAGGACTTCTCCAGTTTATTCATATCATCCAGGGTAACAACTGTGGCCTGACGTTCAGAACCCCCTGAAAAAGCACTTGCTGCCTGAGCAGAGTAGGAAATGGCATCGAATTGCTGAAATGTGAAGTCTGTTCCGGAATCAATGTTTCCGGCAGGGCCGACTTCAGTCGCCGTGGCAGTAGTTTTTGCCTCTCCAGGAGTAGAAGCACTGCGAGATGCCACTTCAACATCAGAGTCTAAAGTAAATTTCACTCCGTTTTTAGTTATAATTCCGGTTTTAGATGTGAAAGTTTTTGGTTGTGTGGTCCAGTTAAAAATGTTCGCCTCGCCTTTTGCCGGATCACCTATCTTTTTGGAACCTGATGTGACGACTTTCTGACTTCCATCTCCTGATCCAGAGACAGAATTTCCGGGAATCTGACTTCTTGCCGCATCAAAACTTCCACCATCTACTACGGCCGCTGCAAAATCCAGCTCTTGGGGTTTGGAGGTTACTTTGATTGCGACTTCCGCTTTAGTTATAGTAAATCCGGCTATAAATCCTGCAACTAAGATAAGAATAAATACTGCAGCCAACCCAATCGCTATTTTTTTCCCTGCGCCGCCACCTCTCAAAAGCGCTCCTATATCAGGAATCGTGATTGGGATAAAACTTAAGGGATTAATACCTTTTTTTTGGTGGTGATGTTGTGCGGGAATATCTACTTGCGAGACTTGCGGGTTTGGCGGAGCCGGAGTTAGGTTCTGAATTTCTGATTCTACGGCATAATCTTCCGTGGGTTTTTCTTGTTTTGGAGATTCTTTTTGTTGCGG
>MFAZ01000043.1:74970-91209 GCA_001776335.1 Candidatus Curtissbacteria bacterium RIFCSPHIGHO2_01_FULL_41_11
TACGCAGAAGAATGTCTTCTCCCTCTACAAACCCTAACTCGTTTGCTGCGGACTGGAGTGATGTTGGAGTTTTAGATTCACTTTCTCCGGTTGGTTCAAAGCCCAGGATATCCGCAGCCTGAGCGTAGGCAACAGCTCTTACTAATTCATTGTCATCTAAAAAATCAACTTTTGGTTCGTGGACGAAAATATCTTTCCAGTCATGATTTGCTATCTTTTCTGCTAAGGGTGACGATTCTCCAATTCCATAAACAATAATTTTTGCCGGGAGTCCGTCTCTTCCTTCCTTGAGCTGATTGGTGAGTTTCTCTATTTTTTCGATATTAATTTGAGCTTTGGAAGTATTTGTTTTGGTGATGGTGTTATTTTCCAGGAGATGAACTTCGCAAAATTCACTGAAAATCCCAATTAAAATTACGTTCGGAGTTGTCGATTCTTCAATCTTTAAGAGGTGATTTATGGCGACAGGAAGAGGAACAAAAGCCTGGGGGTCAAGATCCAGCTCTTGTGACAAATTCTTTAGAATTTTTGCAGTCTGCTTGCTAAGATCCCCTTCTTCGAACCAATCACTGGTGAGACCAAAGACTACTTTTGTGACGTCTACTTTTGCCTGCTCCCCTGCCATGTCTATGGCAACTGCAGCTTGATGAATAAGAACATCTAAATTTTGATAGGATTTGTGACCAAAACCAAGATTTTGAATCTGTTCGTTTTCAAAATTCCAGATGAGGGAAAGAATTCTATCAGGAGTAAATACAAGAGATAGGTAACTTGCATTTTTTGTTTCCTTACTGCCTGTTATTTTTCCAAGGATATCGAAGGGCATCATTTGTATTTTGAATTATATTACTTGCCGATATTTTATTACTGTGAGGTCGCCTCGGAAGTAGCTTGGGATGCGCCTCCGGTCGCCGGTGGAATCTCCGAAAATCCACCGCTAGTCCGATTTGGCGGAGGTGAAGGAATTTCAATTTTGTCTGTCTCGTTTGTATCTTTTACCGACTGATTATTTTTTTTGGAAAGAATGAAAAACCAAACCAGGGCCGCTATAAGAACAACCAAAAGTAACAAACCGGCAATAATAATTACTACTCTCATTTTTTTTATACCGGAAGGGGAAGAGCTTTCGGGTGGGGTTTGTGTTTGGGGAGGGGTGTAAGGGGTCGGATTAGGCTGATTTTCCGAAATAGACGGTGCCGGTGGTGTGGGTGCCGGTTCTTGTGGAGGAGGGGCAATTGGTGCCTGTGGCACAGGTGCCGGAGTTGGCATGGGAGTCGGACTTGGCATGGGAGTCGGAGTTGGCATGGGAGTCGGACTTGGCTGAGGTGAAACAGGTTGTGGCGGCGGACTGCCTATCGGGTCTTGCGGCGGCGTGTTTGAGACACCAGCCGGAGCCGGAGGCTCTTTAAAAACTGCGTCTTCTCCTGCTACTGCAAATTGTCCGGGTTGTATCGGGCTTTGAGGTGGGTTTTTTGAATTTGAATCGTTGGGATTATTGTTGTTTTTGGCAGAAGGATCCATGATAATTCTCTTTAAGGAGACAACCTTGTGGTTTTCTCCTTAATATTCCTCTTTCCCCTTTAGGGACAAATTTGAACTGGCAGAGCCAGTTTCAAATTTAATTGTAGAACTTAAAGGCATCGCTGTCACCCCGTTATTTTAGCATAAATTCTTCTAATTCCAGAGCCTGCAGATTCTTCTTTCGTAATTTTAAATTCGCCGAGGGTGCCTGTATTTTCGGCGTGTGGACCGCCGCAGAATTCTTTTGAATATGCCTCTTCCAATTTATCCGATTTCCCCATGTAGTAAATACTTACCAAGTCTGTGTATTTTTCGTCAAAAAGTCCAATTGCACCAACCTGCTGGGCAGCTTGTTTTGGTAATGTCTTTTTATTAACCTTCAAATTATCGGCAATTTTACTGTTCACCAGACCTTGAGTTTTATTAAGTTGGTCTTGTGTCATTTTCTCTGAGTGGCTGAAGTCGAAACGTAACCTTTCGTCTGTGATGTGAGACCCTGTCTGGTGAACGTGATTACCAAGAACATCACGCAACGCTTGGTGAAGAAGATGTGTTGCCGTATGAAGTTTTGCAGCTTTGGCGCTTTGCACAGCAAGGCCACCTTTTGTTTTTTCCTGTGCAGATCTTGATAAGTTTTGGTGAGATTTAAGCTCGCTTTCGAATTTTTTTATATCAACCTTTTTGCCCTGTTCGGCTGCCAGTTCTACTGTAAGTTCTATTGGGAATCCATAGTTCTGGTAAAGATCGAAGGCGGCTTTGCCCGAAATATCTCCCTGTATTTTTTCAAAATGGCGGATACCAGATGCGAGCGCTTTTTTAAATTTCTTTTCCTCTCCTTTGAGTTCATCAACTATTGAATTTTGAAATTCTTCAAGTTTTGGGTAAAAGTCACCGTAGGTTTTTACAACTATTTTGGAGAGATCTTCCAAAAAGTCTGCATCTATTTTTAAAAGGGACGCATGTCTAATTGATCTGCGAATTAGACGACGAAGGATATAGCCACGTTCAACGTTAGATGGAGTTACCCCGTCAGATATTAAAAAAACTGAGGACCTGATATGGTCAGCAACTATTCTTGTGGATTTAACATTAAAAGCCCCTGCCAAGTCTTCTATTTTTTTCATAAGAGGCAGAAAAATATCTGTTTCATAACCGGAAGGAACATCGTTTAAAACTGCTAACATTCTTTCCAAACCCATTCCAGTGTCGACATTTTTCTGTATTAGTGGTTTATAGCTTCCATCTGTTTGTTTGTCGTATTCCATAAAGACGTCGTTCCAGATTTCAACAAAACGCGGATTTGTCGACGGATCAATTGGACCTTTACCCGATGGTTCAGTATCGTAAAACATTTCAGTATCAGGACCACAAGGACCGGATGGTCCGACCGGTCCCCACCAATTATCCTTTTTGCCATATTTGAAAATATGGTCTTTTCGCACGCCGAGCTTTTTCCAAATATCGAACGATTCCTGGTCAAATGGAGCATCGTCATCGCCTGCAAAGACAGAGACGTAAATCCTTTTTGAGTCAAGTTTGAGTTCTTTGACTAGAAACTCCCAGGACCAGAAAATAGCTTCCTCTTTCCAGTAATCACCGAGCGACCAATTGCCCAACATTTCAAAAAAAGTGTTGTGAGTGGCATCCCCTACCTCGTCAATGTCGTCTGTGCGCAGACACTTTTGGACGTTAACAAGGCGTTTGCCTTCTGGGTGGGATTGACCGAGTAGGTATGGGATGAGAGGATGCATGCCGGCCGTGGTAAAGAGAACACGCTGAGTTGGCGCAAGTTCAACTGTTTGATCAGGGACAAGCGAGGCTGAAGGGATAATTTTATGTTTCCTGTCTTGAAAAAATTTCAAATACTTTTGTCTGAGTTCAACTGATGTCATGATGCAATTATATCTTATAATTTATGTATGCAAAAACTTCTTTTGAGTTTTTTGATTTTTGCGATTTTCGGGTTTGGTATAACTTCATATTCTCAGGGGTATTTGAATGGTCCCAATCTTTTTTCCAGATCGGTTTGCGATCGGCCAATTACTTACACTACTGGTTATATTGACCCGCGATTTAACTATAGCGAAGCTAAGGTCAAGGAAGATTTGGAGAAGGCTGAATTTATCTGGGAGGGAGCACGCGGCAAGAATCTTTTTGAGTATGATCCGAATGCACAATTGAAGGTCGATTTTGTATATGACCGAAAACAGGCCCTCAATACTCAGATTAATCAATTGGAAAAAAAACTCAACCTGGATCAACAAAATCTGGATGCAAGGAAAGAGGATTTTGAAAAAAGAGTTACCGCTTTTAATCAGCAGGTGAGTGATTTAAACACTGAGATTGCCAAGTGGAACAATCAGGGAGGAGCAACGCCGGATGAATATAACAGGCTCGTGGCAAAACAAAATGATCTGGTGCAACAAGCGCAAAAACTTAGCGAAGAAGCAAATAGTCTTAATCTTTCTGCTCAGGAATTTAATTTAAATATCGGAAATCTAAATCAGAAAATATCTGAATTCAATGCGGATCTCGGAAGAAGACCGGAGGAAGGATTTTACGACGGAATCAAAAATACAATTAGTATATTTTTTGTACCTAGCCAAAAAGAGCTTGAGCATACGCTAGCTCATGAGATGGGACATGCACTCGGACTTTTACACATTGAAGATGATCGAGCTGCAATAATGTTTCCATTTGCTTCAGAGACTGTTGTGGCAAGCCCGGCGGATATCTCTGCCTTGAATGTTGTTTGCGAGCCGAAAAGTTTACCAGAGACAATAGTCATAAATCTTTTATTACTTTTACAAAAACAGTTTGGGGAAATTAATTAAGACTCCTGGCTTGCGCCATGACGGCGGAAGAAAAACCGACGGCCCTTTTTCTGAATTTGTTCAATATGTTGAGGAACTTCATCGGTTGTCTCTTCGATTTTTTCCTCCTGCTCATCATATGTGCGAGGCTCGCCTTTGGTGGCAATTTCTTTAACACTATCCTCAAGTTTTTCTTCTAACTCCTCCCGCTCACTTTGTGAGCGATGCTCGCTCGGGGCTTTCCCTTCCATGATTTCTTCCTCCAGGTTGGCGATCTTTTCTCCGATATCCTCGAGCAGGTTTTGGCCTTCTGCAAGAAGCTTCTCTTTTATTCTTTGTCCCTTTTGGGTGGTGAATAAATAAGTAAGCGCGGCTCCAAGTGCTACTCCGAGAATTAATGATGAAATATTGTTTTTCCCGTCACTCATAATTATCACCCCAACACTAATGTGTTGGGGACCCCGATTTCTCTTTACTCCTTTTGTCTTTTTTCAAAAGATGCACGATACCTGCACCGGCTGTAAGAGCCGAGACGAAATTACCAGCAGATTCTACTGGCTTTTTAACTTCTGCGATAAGATTGTTGGCATCTTCAAAAAGTATGTTCATGCGGGTTAGAGTTTTCCTAAGATCTCTAAGAACGAAAAACACCTGGAATCCCAAAGCAACAAGAAAGACTGCAAGAACTATGATGATGGCAAGAAGAATTGTTTGAGTAATATCCATGGTCAAATTACATGAGTAATCTGCCCTGCGAGCAAGCTGGGCAGCTCATTTGAGAGATTACTTTAACGGGATGATTTTGTCAATGGTTTTTATAATCGCTTGCAGAAAACCCCGTTCAGTTTACATGAACGGGGATGAATGCAATAAAAGCGATTACATACTTTCGAGTTGTTGGAAGATAAAAAGTTGTGGTGTTTTCTGCGCTCTTGTAAGCAAAGCTTGCGATAGTTCCACACTTTGTGTGTATAACTATCTAAAACTTGAAAGACAAAACCGAGGACTCTTAGTCCTCGGAAGTTTATTAACGAGTAAGGCGGATTATTCTTGTTTCTTTAGTTTTTGGTGAAAGTCTTTTGCTTGCAATTATTTCGATTATATTTTGGCCTTCATCAAGCTTAATCTGATGACGAAAATCGCCTGATGAGTCGACAGCTACAAGTTCACCATCTATGGAAACTGCCGTATCAGCTTCTGTGTTGCCGGAAACTTCTACTATACTGGCAGTCGTATTAATATCATTTGGGGGAGTATATATTTTCAGTTTAGGAGCAGCAAGAATGGAAGTGTACTGAATGGTCAGATAAACAAAAAACACAATCGCTGTCAGTATAAAAGCTAGTGGTGTTAGTTTATTTGGCGTAAACATTAAACGTTTTTTGCCTTTGAGCGGGGATTGTTTTTTAGGAAATTTGTTTTCGTCGTATTCTGCTCTATAAAGAGCCAGCAGACGGTTAGCGTCAAGGCTAAGCAGATTTGAATAGTTTTTTATGAACCCACGAACATAGGCTGGCTCAGGTAAAGCTTGCCAATCTCCTGATTCAAGTGCTTCTATGAATTCTGGTTTGATAAGAAGTTCGCCAGCAGCATTACTTACTGATTTGTTTTTTGATGAGCGGGCTTCACGTAAGATTTCTCCAAGTTTTTGCATTTGCCGGTTTTGTTTTTGATTCTAACATCTCACCACCTGCATGCTGCTGGGGAATATTTATTCCTGGGCAGCGCTTTCGATACCTTGAGAGTTAAAATAATCGTCGGGATTTTTGACTAGAACGTCCCGAGGTTTTGAGCCTTCGCCGGGACCAACTATGCCAGCCATTTCCAACTCATCCAGGAGCCTAGCTGCTCGAGCATAACCGATTCTAAGTCTCCTTTGCAAAAGTGAGGCTGAAGCACGGTCATATTGACAAATAGTTCTGACTGCTTCCTCGAAAAATTCATCTTTGGCACCACCTGGCCCACTTGATCCTAGACCAACTTTTCCAATCGGCATAGTTATTACTTCTTCGGTGTATTCAGGAGCAAATCCGGATTGTTTCAAAAAGCCTATGAGATTTCTAATTTCAGCATCGGAGACATAGACGCCTTGAATTCTCATAGGTTTTGAGGCATCGGGAGGCACGTAAAGCATGTCCCCTTTGCCAAGCAATTTTTCTGCTCCGGGCTGATCGATAATAACCCTGGAATCCACCATAGAAGAGACATTAAAGGCAATTCTTGCGGGAATGTTTGCCTTGATTAAACCGGTTATGACGTCTACTGATGGACGCTGAGTTGCAATTATTAAATGAATACCGGTTGCCCTGGCCATAGCGGCAAGACGGACTATGGCATCTTCGATTTCAACAGGAGCAAATTCCATCAAGTTGTGGAGCTCGTCGATGATGATAACGATGTAGGGAATAGCCTGGAATCCAGACAGCTCATTGTAACCAGCAATATTTCTAACTTGAGCATCGCGGAAGAGTTTGTAGCGTCTATCCATTTCGTTCATTGCCCATTTAAGCGCTGAGAGAATTTTGTCAGGCTCGACAATTACTGGGGTTAGGAGGTGGGGAATATCATTATATTCGGAAAGTTCGACACGTTTTGGGTCAACGAGAATCAGCTTGACCTCCTGAGGACTTGCTCTAAAAAGAAGTGTTGCGATAATCGCGTTTATTAAAACTGATTTCCCGGAACCAGTGGTTCCGGCAATTAAAACGTGAGGCATTTTGCCGATATCGGTTATTACGGTGTTGCCGGAAACATCGAGACCCAATCCGACGGCCAGTTTCGATTTATTTGATCGCATTGCGTCATCGGAGAGAGCTCCCTTGAGGTTAACAAATTCAGGTGAAATGTTGGGGATTTCGATGCCGACAAGAGATTTCCCCGGAATTGGCGCTTCAATTCTGACATTTCCCGTTGATGTTGCAAGGTTTAGGGCCAAATCATTTTGCAATGTTAAGATTTTAGAAAGTTTAGTACCGACAGGAATTTTCAGCGCATATTGGGTAACCGTCGGTCCCGGATTTACTTCGACTACTTCTGCATGAATTCCAAAGGCCTCTAATGTTTTTTCAATGGTGAGAGCATTCTGCTTTAAATTACCTCGATTGGCTGCCGTACCGTGGGAGTCGCTTAAGAGCGAGAGCGGTGGGTACTGCCATATTTGTGCTTGGCCCGGTGTGTTTACAACGACACTTTGACCAAGACCGTTTTCGTCTCTGTCTTTGTACTGGTTGCTTCTTGGTTTATAATTTCCTTCCGAAACTGATTTGGTGATAAATTTGGCCCTTGGTTTGAAGAGCTTGGAACTTATTGCTTTTACAACTGATGAAATTTTTGTGTAAACCGCTACTACTGCCGCAATTGCTTGATCGGGGCTTGTGTTCAAAGTAACAATTATCGAGATTAGAAGTGCAAAAAACAAAACAAAGAATGCACCGGGTGCCGTAACCAGACCTTTGAAAACTGACCAAAGGGTAGACCCAAATAAACCGCCAGCCGTGCTTTTGATACCGGCCCCAAGACCAGATATTGAAAGCAGTGCGCTGGTGAGTCCTAAAAGAATATTGATTTTTGTGAATTTATTTTTGATTCCAATTAGTGGCAGACTCAAAAGAAGGATCAAAAAGGGTATAAGAAAAGTGCTTATTCCAAATAGCTTGTAAAAATTTTCCCGGAGACTAACTAATGCTGCTGCTGTGGTAAAAAAAGAGAGCAGAAGCAGAATAGCGCCTGTTATTACTGAAAATCCGATTATGGATGTGATGGTTTTTTTCTCCAGAGCGATAGGAGGAGTTTTAGATCTTCTGGTGTACTTTCTGGGCATGCTCTAATATTATAACGAATTTTCTACTATAGGTCAAACTGTTTCACAGTTTGACCTGCGCTCCTCAGCCACTTTGTGGCTTGCGGGGCTAAGGTCCAGGTTTCACAGTTTGACCTGCGCTCCTCAGACGAGCAGTAATTACCATGTCGGTAAATATTCTTTGAGATTTTGAGCTGTAAGATTTACTGCTGTTGCTTTTCCTTCTATTTTTAATTTGGCTATTTTTCGACATATTCCATTTATGGTTCTGTCCAGAGTTCTCATGCCCGCGTCAAAACCGAGTGGTCTGACAATTTGCGGCCAAACGTCTTCGCCAAAGCTTATATCGGACAGTTTTAATCCGGTTGCACTTACGGCTCTTGGTAGAAGATAGTTTTTACCAATTATTGTTTTTTCCTGATCAGAATAACTCGGCAATTCCATGACTTCCAGTCTATCTAAAACCGCTGTCGCAATACCGGGTGTATTATTTGCAGTTGCAATGAAAAGTACTTCAGAAAGATCTATTGGGAAGTCGATAAAATGATCCAAAAAATTGCTGTTTTGCTCGGGATCAAGAAGTTCTACCAAAACTCCCATAATGTCTGCTTTTGCCTCATCGGTGACGCGGTCTATTTCGTCTAATAAAATTACCGGATTTTTAGTCCCAACCCGTCGCAGCACTTTTACGATTTGTCCGGGTTCGGCATCCGGATAGGATCTTGATCTGCCACGAAGTTGAAGTGCGTCACCCATTCCACCCATTGGTATTCTTCCAAACTTTCGGCCAAGAGTTTCGGCAATAGAGTAAGCCATCGTGGTTTTACCTGTTCCTACGAGTCCGATAAAGAGAAGGGCCGGAGCTTTTTGTGAGTTGCTTTGTTGATTTGACTTTAAATTTACAACGGCAATATATTCCAGGATGCGCTCTTTTATTTTATCCAAACCATAGTGATTACTATCCAGAACTTTTTTGGCGTTTTCTAATGAAAGGTTATCGGGGCTTTTTTTGTCCCAAGGAAGAGAAATAACCCAATCCAGGTATCTGGAGACGGAATCGTATTCCTGAGTAAAACTGGCACTTTGAGAAATTCTTAGAAGTCTTTCAACCAGGGCTTTTGCTTTTTTTTGAAGTTCCGGCGGAATAGAGCCTGTGGATAATTTTTCTTCCAGAAGTTTTATTTCTTCAAATTGGGCAGCATTAGAATTCATACATCTATTCTAGTTTAAATCTTAACTTGGTAAAAGCTCCACTGAACCACTGAACTCTTTACCATTGAGGTAAAAAGTCGCAGTTTTAACTTTCTCTACGTACTTGGTTAATTGTTGCTGGTTCCCTACTAAAAATTTCAAGGCTTTGTCTGCCTTGTGATCGGGTGAATTTTTAATGAAAAGCGCAAAGGAAACCGGAGTCTTGACATTAAAAATATTATTTTGGGGAGATTTTTGAAGCTGCTCGAGCTCCTTGGCGCTTTCGAGGGATGAGGTTATATATACCAAATCCCCGCTTTCGAAAAATATGTAGTTTTCTTCGTTTTGGGTATTTGTGATTTTGAGAAGATGAAAGGTGACATTATCCTGAGTTTCCTCTTTGTAGCTTTCAGCTGCAACTTTTAAGGATTTCAGCTTGCCGAAATCCGGTGAGAGTTCTTTACTAAATGCCAATGCGAAATCCGGTTTATCTCCAAAGAGTATTAAGTATTGTCCTTTTGTGTTTTTTAAGTTTTCGTCCATCCAGGTTTTAAAATCCTCCGGCAAATTTGTACTTTTTTTGATATACGGTAGCAGGTTTTGGCCAAATAAAATGACAGTCGTTGCATCTGGATAACTAAACTCAAGATCGTTTGAATAGGTATTCAGGTTTAAGGAAGTTTCCGTCGACCCTTTAAAATCGACTCTGTTTTTTTCAAAAATTAAGTTTGTTACGATCGGCGAGAGGTAGGCAAGCTTAGCAGACGATGTTCCGTCCAGAGTAAATTCAATACCATTCAGAATATTTTGGGGAATGTTTGCGTTTTGCAAAAAAGATTCTGCAAGGTATCGATCATATTTTGAAAGCTGAAAGCTTGCTTGAAATTTATTTTGGGAGGCTTTCAGTGTAAGGCTACTGCGAGGCTTAGAGGTTAAGGTAAATATGGCTATGGCTGTTAAAAAAATTAGTACGAGCGCCAATGCAAAATTTGTGTAACGTTTTGGAAATCGAATCATTGAAATCTATTATATTCGTTTCGCTCATGTAATTAATATCTTTTTCGGGGTCCGCGATCGCGACTTTGTCTTCTGTCGAATCTGCCTTGCGGTCTTCTTTGCGGTCTGGATTGTCTGTCTCCACTTGGTGATCTATCATTTTCATCTCCGCCGTCGAACCTCATGGAAAGATTAAGCCTTCCCATGTCGTCTACTTCAGAAACTTTGACTTTGACAATCTGGTCGAGCTTAACAATATCTTCGACCTTTTCTACGTGATATGGAGCCATTTTGGAAATGTGAACAAGTCCTTCTTTGCCTGGTAAAATTTCAACGAACGCTCCAAATGGAACAATTCTTTTAACCGGACCCTCGTAGACCTCTCCCGGCAGGGGTTCTTTGACAATTCCTTCGACCCATTGTGCTGCTTTTTGAGCTGCTTCGGGTTCTTTTGCACTGATAGTAACTGTTCCGTCGTCTTCAATGTCGACTGCAGCACCTGTGGTGTCGATAATCTTGTTTATAACTCTGCCACCAGAACCGATAACTTCGCCAATTTTGGAGGGATCGATTTTGACAAGAATAACCGTTGGGGCATATGGTGATACTTTCTCCCGAGAAGCCGGAAGGGCATTTGTCATCATTTCCAAGATCGAAAGTCTGGCTGCTTTTGCTCTTTCCAGGGCTTCTGCCAAAACATTTGTAGGAACACCGTTTAATTTGATGTCCATTTGGATTGCAGTGATTCCATTTTTAGTACCGGAGACTTTGAAATCCATGTCGCCTTGTGAATCTTCCTGATAAGCAATATCTGTAAGAAGAACATATTTAGATTTATCAGTTTTGTCGGTGATAAGACCAATGGAAATTCCGGAAACCGGATCCTTGATTGGCACGCCCGCATCCATTAGAGCAAGGGTTGATCCGCAGACAGATGCCTGAGATGTTGATCCAGCCGAGGAGAGTACTTCCGAAACTACTCTTACGGTGTAAGGGAATTCGTCCTGAGAAGGAAGAATTGGGACTATTGCTTTTTCAGCAAGAGCACCATGTCCGATTTCGCGCCTACCTGGTGAACCCAAACGTTTAACTTCACCTGTGGAAAAAGGTGGGAAGTTATAGTGATGCATATATCTTCTCTTTGCTTCTCCTCCCATGCCTTCGATTAATTGTTCGAGAGACGGAGATCCAAGGGTGGCAATTGAAAGAACTTGAGTTTCGCCTCTTTGAAAAATAGCAGAACCGTGAGTTCTCGGTAGAACCGGGACTTTAATTGAAATCGGCCTTATTTCCTCCGGTTTTCTGCCATCAATTCTGATTTTTTTAGTGAGAACGTGTTTTCTCATAAAATCAGTGACCGCATCGTCCAAAATGTTTCCTAAAACTTTGGCATCTATCCGACCTTCTGTTGCTTCGTCTTCTTTTATGAATTCTTCTTTAAGCTTGTCGAGTGATTCACCAAACCAGGCTTCATCTTGAGCCTTGCCGGGAGTTTCAAGGTCTTTAATAATCTTGCCTTCGATAAAATCTTTCACCATTTTTTCGTGGACAGGGTCAGTTTTTTCCGGTTCATATTTTTGTTTTTCGCGACCGGCTTCTTTTACGAAGTCTTCAACGAGTTTAATTACTTGTTTGCCTGCCTCAACTGCATGTTCAAATGCTCCGGCCATTGTTTTTTCGTCGATTTGGTTCGAAGTAGCTTCGATCATGACTATTTCGTCTTTAGTTGAAGCAACTACTAAATCAAGATCTGAAAATTTCTTTTCTTCTTCTGTGGGATTAACGAAGTAATCACTATTTTGCTTTCCAACCCTGATACCGGAAAGCGGACCGTTCCAGGGAATATCGGAAATTGAAAGCGCAGCCGAAGCTGCGATAAGAGAGATAACATCGGGATCGTTTTCGCCATCTACTGAAAGAACGGTGACAATTACCTGCACTTCTGCTTGATAATCCTTTGGGAAAAGCGGACGAATTGATCTGTCGATCATTCTGCCTGTCAGAATTGCTTCTTCACTTGGTCTACCCTCTCGTTTAATGAATCTGGAAGTTGAAATTTTGCCTCCTGCATAAAGTCTTTCTTCATAGTCTACAGAAAGGGGGAAAAAGCCCATGTCCGGCGGCGCTTCTTTGGAAACTGCTGTTGCTAAAACGACCGTATCGCCATATTGGGCTAAAACGGAGCCGTTTGCGTGTCCGGCAAGTTCTCCGGTTTCCAATACAAGTTTTTTACCTGCAAGGTCTAATTCCTTGCGTATTACTTTTGCTGACATTAAAAAATTATTTATTGAAGAGTTTTAAGTAGTTAGAAATCGGATAGTGAGAATCAATTCGTTGATTCGAACTACTCAACTTCCAACAACCAAAACTCAATTCAACTTTTTGTATTGTAACCTATAACCGTTAGGATAGCAACAGTCAATTCGATTGGCTGTCTTTATAATTTGCCCGGTGGCGTCCCGGCCGCCGCGTTTTCCCTGGTTGTTCCCTATAGGCAATTAATTCATCTAAACAGACGAACCATTCTATCCCTGGTTTAATCGCAGTCAGGTTGGCTTTTAGTATCGTTTCGAGCAGTGTCACATGGGAACGATCAAGGTGCGCTGCCACAGCCCTTAAGGGATAAAGACTCCGCCCTTCTTTTGTAAACAATGGGTCTGGTAGAAATGATTCTCTTTCTTGACCTGCAGACATTTTATTTTGGTAGCCCTAATTTGCCAATGATATCCTTATATCGGTCTGGGGCTTTGCGGATGAGATAGTGAAGGAGTCTTCGGCGTTTGTTGATCATGGCAAGAAGACCGCGTCTTGAATGATCGTCGTGGCCGTGTGATTTTAAGTGATCACCGACATTTGAGATTCTTTGGGAAAGAAGTGCGACTTGTACTTCCGGAGATCCCGTGTCTCCGGCGTGGGTCGCAAACTTGTCGATTACTGATTTTTTTGCACTTACTGTTGCCATTTTTTAGATATTAGACTTTAGATATTAGATAATAGAAGTTCGATAATACAATAACCAAACATCCCTGGTCAAATCTTATTCCTTACTCTCTCCGAAGGATTTTGAGCCTTTGTAAATTTTGGGTGGTTTGAGCCAGTCTGTGCTTTGAGACTCTTTACCTGCTTCTACTTCTCCCATTGTAGGAACTGTCTCAAAAAATTCCTGTATGTTTTTGATTGGTGGTATTTGAGCTGATTTTTGGGAAGGGAATGGCTGGGTTGTAAATGTTTTTTGGGCAAGGCTCGCTCTGCCTGCACCAAATTTTAGAAGCCATGAGGCAATCTCCAGAGTTTGAGCCCTGGTTTGTGAAGGAGAAAAATTATTTGTCGCCTGGGAAATGGCCATATAAAGATTATAGGAAATATCCTCGTCCAAGGGCATCGCAAGTTCCTGAAGCATTCTTGCTGCGACTTCGCTTACACTGTTAGCCTGAGGATCAAAGAAGGTTTCTTGAGCAAATTCTTGACTCAGTTCACCCTTTTTAACGGCTATTATCCATGTATCCGGACTAATTTCTTGTTCATGAGTAATTTTAGTTTTCAATGCCTGCATATTGGCGAATCCTATTGAAATAATGAATGTTGCCGGAGAAGATTGGTATTCAAAGGAGATTTGTTGCTGTTTTACCCCATCTGATCCAGGGAGAGGATGAATTACTAATTTCAAATTATCACCGTCTAGAAAGTGTGTCACTTTGTCGACTGTGTCGATTGCGTTTTTAACAACGACAACCGGTGTTTTTTTATCCTGAGATTTACCAATATTATTTACGCCGTAGATATTTTGTGCGTCTCCAATTAAGGGTTCATGCGCAATTATTGATGCGTTCTTGCCTAATTTTATGAGTGAAAGATAAACTGCCAGACCTGCAGCGAGACCGTCAAAACCAGCATCATCTGCGACAGCGACAAGGATATTTTCTGCCTTGGTTAGATTATCGAGTGTTTTATCTTTATTTTCCTGATCCATTAAGGTTAGGTGGAGCAGTTTTTAGTCGGATGAACCGAAAGATTCTATGACATCATCTTGTTGAAAGTCAAGCTCAGGTTCTAGGCCTATTCCGCAGTCCTGCCCGCCCGATACTGTCTGAAAATCTTTTTTAAATCTTTTGATCGAAGAAATTTTAGCCGAACCTAAAATTTTTTCTCCCCGAACTAAGTTTACTTGATCTCCGATATTTAGTCTGCCGTTTGTTACCTTGGCACCGGCAATTTTTTTGCCTTCTATTGCAAATGTGGCGATTATCTTGGCTTTTCCGGTGATTTTGGCTTGAATTTTTGCTTCTTCGAAGCCAATAACAACGTCTTCGATGTCCTGCAAAAGTTCATAAATTACATTGTAGGGACGAATTACGACACCTTCTCTTTCGGCCTGGTTTTTAATTGAGTTCGGAATTTTTAGGTTGAAGGCAATAATTGGGGCTTTGGCCGTTTTGGCGAAAGCGATGTCAGAGTTTGTAATCTCACCAACTGACGAGTCTAAAATAAGCGCATTTTTGGGTAAATTTTCCAGAATTGCTTCAAGACTTCCCGAAACATCTGCTTTTAGGATAATTTTGAATTTATTTTTTACATTTTCACTTTTGGCAATGATATCGGCATAAGTCGCAGGTTGTAGATCTTGGCGATGTTTTTGAGAGATAGTATCCGTTACGATGCTGCCTACCTCTAGAGTCTTTTTGAATCCTAATATTTCGACGGGTTTGGCGGGTTCTGCGTCTTTGACACTTTTGCCATTATCGTCAATTAGTGCTTTAACTGTAATTGTTTCTCCATCCACATTAATTTTTTGGCCTACTCTTAACATTCCCTGTTTGACGATTACCGTAACGATAGCCCCCCTACTTTTGTCAAGAAAAGATTCGACTACAACAGCTTCGAGGGGTTCATCGGGAAGAGACGGCTGCGGGTTCATTTGCCAAACAAGTTCAATGACTTCAAGAAGTTCGTTAATCCCTTTACCTTTGGGCGCAGCAACTTCGACTACCGGCACATCTCCACCGTAGGTGTCAACAACAATTCCAGCTCCCTGGAGTTCTTTTTTAACTCTTTCAATGTTTATGTCTGGAAGATCTGTTTTAGTGATTGCGACAATTGTGGGTTTTTGGGCTTTTTGAATGTGCTTGATGGCTTCTATTGTTTGAGGCTTTACACTATCGTTTGCTGCTACAGTTAGAATCACAATATCGGCAACCTCTGCGCCTCTGGAGCGCATTTTTTCAAAAGCCGCGTGTCCTGGGGTGTCTACAAACGTAATTAGTTTGCTTTCGTGGGTGATTTGATAAGCCCCGATATGCTGAGTTATACCGCCATGTTCGCCGGCTGCGACGTTGGTTTTTCTAATTGTGTCGAGGAGCGTGGTTTTACCGTGATCGACGTGACCCATGATGGTCACGATTGGAGGACGATTTGAGATTTTCCCAGTTGTATCCATGTTCATTTTTTGTTTGCGACTTTAAGGCTTTCATTTATTCAGTGCCATGCGGTCCTCGTCCTTTGGACTGCGGGCCTAAAGTCTTATCGCCATTGTCTGTTTGAGACGATTCATTCTCTTGTGATCTTTCCTCCTGTACTTTAGCATCTTCCGGATTGACAGGGTCAAGATCAGGTTGGGGTTGGGTTGGTTCTCCGTCTTTTAATTTTCCCTGGGGCTTTTGGGGTGCCGGTAATTCTTGGGGTTCGTCGGGAGCAGGAAGTTCTTCCGGTTCGTCAGGTGGTGGTAACTCTTCGGGTTCGTCTTTGGGTTTTTGATCGTCAGTTTTTGCAGAGTTCGATACCTTGTCCCCTTTTGCGCTGGACTTTTCTGTTGTCCCTTTTTCCTCAGGTTCATCGACAACACCTAGGGCTTTTTTGGCCTCCTCTTGAGCCTTTCTTTCTTTTTCCTCGACTTCTTTGGGAGTTCCACTTTTGCCGCGAATG
>MFAZ01000044.1:0-4076 GCA_001776335.1 Candidatus Curtissbacteria bacterium RIFCSPHIGHO2_01_FULL_41_11
GTTTCGTAGTCTTTGGTAGCAATGAAGGCGTCGTTTTTGGCTGTCGCTGTTTTAAAAGATTCGTAAGCAGATTTGGCACTTATATATTTTTCCTGAGTATCCCGGTATTTAGTGAATTGAAAAGTGTAGTCGGATTGTGCCTTTTCGAGCGCAGTCGTTGTCTGCGCTTGAACTACAAGCAAGAAACTGGAAACTAGAAACAGAAAGGGAAAGAGGAGGTTTAGGGTTAATTGTTTATAGTCTAATGTTCGTGAAACGATGGGCATTAGTTTAAATTTACAACTTTAGCTCGAGTCCATCAAACGCAATGTGGAATTTGGGGCCTGCTTCTTCTTCTAAATACCGCTCGAGTCTTTTGTGAGTATCTGTTTTGTGGCCGATGTGCACAAAATAGACTTCTTTGGCTTTGAGGTTTTTGCCTATTATTATTCCGTCTTTTATGGATATGTGACCGGGTCCCTGGCCAATTTTTCCAAGGGATGAACCGTCAAGAGCTATCACATGGCTGTGGCGGATTTGAGTCTGGGAGGAAGGCAGGATTCTGTTAAAGTCGGTAATATAAGTAAATATTTTTCCGTCTTTTAGGCCCGCAGATGAAGTCGAGGACCGCAAGGCGCTTGTCTCCTTATACTTTATGGCATAGGCAGGTGTGTTTCCGTGAATAACGGGAATATAGGTAACTTTGGCGTTGCCTATTGCAAACGTCTGGTTTTCAGAAACCACGATTGGTTTTATCGGCCCAAAGTCTCTCTGGAATATTTTTCTGATTCCGTTTAGGACCGGTTGAGTTACGTACAGATTTATGTTGTTCAGGCCCGTTTCCTTTCTGCCGTAGATGTGAGGTAGGTCCCAAAGACCCAAGATATGATCGGGGTGTTCGTGGGAAATCAGAATTGCTTCGAGTTTTGCAATATCTTCGTTTTTAAGATGGTGATAAGTTTCCGGTCCGGCGTCCAGAAGGACCCGGCCGTCAATTAAAATTTGTGTTCTACCTCTTGTATCTTTCGGATCTTTTGATGAGCAGATTGTGCATTTGCAGCCAAGTCTTGGAAGAGGCCAGCCGGCAGAGGTGCCCAAAAATTTAATTATCATTGCAAAGTTCTAAAGTTGATTCAAGCGCTATTGGAAGTTCATTTATATTGTCGCTGCCGCTAAAATGTCCCATGTTGTGTTCGATAACCGATTTTGCTTGGAGTTTTTCCACAAATAGCCGGTTATGTTTGACGGGTACCCAGGGGTCATTGTCTGAGTGAATTGCAACAAACTTTTTGCAATGACTCTTTATTTTTTCCCAATCCACAGGTGTTTTGAAGAAGCTTGAAAGCTCTTCCTTGTAGCCGTCGTATTCAAGATCATGTCCGAATCCGGCGACCAGGACTGCTCCCCCGACTTCTTCGCCTTGACTTAGAGTTTCCAGATATCTAAGGATGGTAATACATCCAAGACTGTGGCCGACAAAATAGCATAAGGAATCAGGTTTTTTGACGATATTTGCCAGATACGGAACCCACTTCTCCATCGTTGGACTAGCGGCATCCGGCATTGCCGGAACAAAGACCTCAAAATCTCTTTTTACCAATTCATTTTTGAGCCATGGACGCCATCCTTCTTGCGGGTTTCCATCCCATCCATGAATTAAAAATGCCCTTTTTTTCATTTTAGAAATATTGCTTTTTGTGCCGAGGAGAGGACTCGAACCTCCACGGGTTTTACCCCATACGATCCTAAATCGTACGCGTATGCCATTTCGCCACCTCGGCGTCGTCGAGGTGATTTTAACAGATTTTAGGAATTAGTGAGTAGCGGCTTTGATGCAATTATCGCTAATAACAGTTCGCGTTTTTGCTCTTGGCTAAGACGTACTCTTGATTCGACACCGATGTTGATATTAAGCTGAACCGTTTCATAACACCCCTCATTGTCGAGTTCCCTGATAAGCAAAATGTCCGAACCATTGCCTTGGCGTGTGTCTAATAATATGGCTCTTTGACGACCCGGTTCTTCCTCGTAGCCGATTGTAGAAAGGGCGGGATAATCTTGAATTGGTCTGTGGCCATTGTTGCTGAATTGCCATTTTGTAACTTGATGTACGTCAAGCGCCGCTTTGAACAAATCTTCCAAAGTAATTGGTTGGGATTTGTCGTCTGCAAGGCTTTGCCAGCGAGCCAAACATTGTTCTGAATCGCTATTTACCCATAAGTGTTCCATATTTTTATTGGGCAGTTTTTTGTAACCTCTAAAAAAACAACTTCGGCGGATGTGAAGTTGTTATGTGCGTGAATTATAGCACAGGTTGGAAGTCAAATAGTTTTTTGCTATGGGATTCTTTTTATTGCACTTTCGTGGGCTTGCCATTCGATTGCGTCGTCAAGGGGTTTTAGTTTAACCATCCCATGTCGTCGTTCAAGGGCTTTGACGATTAAATAGTCGGCAAAGTGCGGATTTTTGGGCAGAAGTGAACCGTGAAGATAGCAGCCAAAAGCGTTTTTGTATATCGCTCCTTCTGTTTTGTCTTCCCCGTTGTTTCCAAAACCCTTGATGACTGTTCCCAGGGGTTTGAGATCCTTGCCGAGATACGTTTTGCCAGAGTGGTTTTCGAAACCGATTAGGTTGGATGTGGGATGTGGGATGTGGGATGCTGGATAAATGTAATCAATGCCGGATTTTAGTTGATGATTGAGGTTAATCAGCAGATTGCCGATCATGCGGGTTGTTGAACCCTTAGTGTGGGCATCAAAAAGCCCGATACCTTTTATTTCCACTCCTTCCAAAGTTTTGAAATAATTTTGAAGCAATTGATAACCGCCGCAAATGGAAAGCATAACAGCACCGGATTCAATTGCCTCTTTGATTTCTTTGGACTTTTTTTGCAGGTCTTGTCCCACAAGTATTTGTTGTCTATCTTGTCCACCGCCGAAGAAATAAAGGTCAAAGTCTAAAGTTAAAGCGGAAAGTTTGTCTCCAACGCTAATGCTAGTTACGCTTATGTCAATATCACGCCACTGACAACGTTTAGTAAGAGCTGTGATGTTTCCTTTGTCACCGTATGTGTCCATCAAATCCGAGTAGAGATGGCAAATATTTAAAGATAGCTTCATAAGTTAAAAGTTTAAAGTTAAAAGTTTAAAGTTGTAGAAATCAAAATTCTTTTGACTTTTTATCTGAAATTTCGATCTGAAACTTTGCATTTTCCACTTTGAATTTCGAACTAGTCTTTGTGCCATTTATCTCCTCCCAGTTTCGATAAAGTTTTTTGGACTTCCAGAAGTGCCGTATACGTTGGAAGAACGATTAGGGTATCTTTATTGTTCAACTTTGACAGTGTATTCGTAATTGAGTAATTAATATCCTCGTATACACTGTTTTTACTCAATTTAATGTCGGTATATTTTAGCCTTGTTGCCAAGTCCCATGCACGTATACCGGAAACGCTGATTGATTTGATTCTGCTCTTCAAAATTTCCCAGTTTGTGTCCCAAATCCAGGAGACGTCGCGTCCATCGGCTATATTGTCATTCAGAATCGCAAGCAGGTTTAAATTATTTTTCGTAGCAAGTGTTCTTATTACTTCATTGGCTCCGGCCGGGTTTTTAATAAGGAATATCAGAACTGATTTGTTTTCTATTTGTGCGGATTGGAAACGTCCGAATGCGGCAGAAAAAGCCTCTGTCTTCTCTTTGATTTTGGCATGATCAATATTTAGAGAATCACAAATAGCCGAAGCTGCTAAGACATTATAGACATTGTAAAGGCCGGGCAAATTGTAGTGAATAGTGAATGGTGAATGGTGAATGGTGAGTTTGAAAGAAGTTGAGAAGTTGGGTTGGAATTTGAGTTTTGATGCAGAAATTTGCGGATTTGGGCGTTGGAAATTACAGTTTGAGCAAGCGTAATGGCCCATATGGGCAGTGAGAAGAGCTGAGTAGTCTAAATTAGATCCGCAATTTAGACAGTGTCTGATATCTGCAACACTGGCAATTTGGGGCAAATCAAGTTTTTTATCCTCTACTCCAAAGTAAACAACATTTCCCTGAAAGCCTTTTGCCAGATAGCTTATTCCGGGGTCGTCGGCGTTT
>MFAZ01000044.1:4084-5378 GCA_001776335.1 Candidatus Curtissbacteria bacterium RIFCSPHIGHO2_01_FULL_41_11
CAGCTGGTCTCTGAAAAGATCCAGAAGAGCTATTGTTTTTGGAATGGTATGTTCCAGTGCCTGCGGAAGAGTTGCCTCGTCAACTTCCCAGATTCCTAAATTCGCGTCTACTTTCCCCAATAAGTTTGAAGAGGATATCAAAGTCGAGGCGAATCCCCGCAGAAGATTAGACCCCTGGCGGTTATGAATTATTTTAAATTTGGTAGACAAAATGTCTGCAGTTAACCTGGAAGTTGTTGTTTTGCCATTCGTTCCTGAAATTACGATTGATCCGTATTGCAGTTTTTTGGTCAACTTTTTGATGAGGCCTGGATCGATTTTTAGTGCGTAAAGCCCTGGAGCTGCTGTTGCACCAGAGCCTTTGAACTTTGTTAAGGCAGCTATGGTTTTACCAAACAGAATGGCAAGCGATAAGCGAAGATCCATGAGCTGATTTTAAACTGTCTACTGACTACAGTCTACCGTCTACCGACTACAGTCTAGAGGCTTTCCATTTTAGAGAAGAAGTGATTGACGTCTTTTGCCCATTTGCCGCCTGTTAGAAGCTGTGGAGGGGCGTAAACTGCCATAATTTGCTCCGGTGTAACCAGGCCGCGGTCGACATATCTTGTCTTTAGGGTTTTGCCAACGGCATTTATTGCTTCTTCCCAACTTTCCCATCTGGTAGAACCGTTTTCAAAGCCCCAAGAATTGTGTGCACTTTCGGGAACCGCATTGCCGCCGCCGCCTTCTTTCATGGCAATTGCGGGAATAAGACGATAGTCGAGGCCATAATTGTCGGAAATTTCAACCATATAGTTGGAATATGGCTCCAGTTTAGTTCCTTTGAGGAAATTTGATACAAGATACGGACGCATATCGTTTATAGATACTCCGAGAACCTGTCCGTTTACAGAATTATCGATAGGTATGCTTTGAGCAACCAAAGCCGGACCGACTCTTGTGAGATAGTTAATTTGGTTTTTTTGGTAAATAAGGACAAAAAGGAGGGCAACTGAGAGGCCCGTCAAGGTGAACCACGAAAAAATTAGCGCAAGTTTTTTAAGCATGCGTTGATAGTTTCAATATCGCACGTGTGAGCTTGAGAGTCAATGGAGATCAAATGGAACAATTGAAATGTCAGGCTGTCTTTGTTAAAATTTTGACGAACTGCGGGTATAGTACAATGGTAGTACACCTGGTTGCCAATCAGGGTACAGGGGTTCGATTCCCCTTACCCGCTCCAGCTATAACATTTGCTTCTTTCCGTAAGACTTTAGTTCAAAGATTTTCTGAGACTCTATCTAAGTTGTTG
>MFAZ01000045.1:0-1194 GCA_001776335.1 Candidatus Curtissbacteria bacterium RIFCSPHIGHO2_01_FULL_41_11
AAAGTTTATATTTTTTTTCAGAACAATATCTGCTTCAAGCATTTTTAACTAATAACGAAAGTTATGAAGTTTTGTTTGCAGCAAGCTTCTTGCACTTGTATCATCCCAAAAAACTGGCTGCAGCATTCCCCTCATACGACAAAAACAAAACTTGGCCGGGAAGTTTCTGGATAAGAAAAATTAAATGAAGAAAAAAATTCTTTATCTCACTTTCCACCCGGAAATAGGCGGAGGGGAAACAATTCTTCTCTCTCTGATTTCAAAACTTGATCGCAAATTATTTGAGCCGATTGTAGTTGTAACAAAAAAAGGCCAGCTTTCAAAAAGACTACGAGAGCTAAAAATTAAAACTTATATTTTACCGCTGCCCGGATATCTGATCAGAACCCTATTCATTCCCGGCGCATCCCCAGTCGGTATTTATCACTTTTACAAACTTTGCAAGAAGATTAAACCTGATCTAATTCATATAAACCATTTAAATCTGGCAATATATGCAGGAATTAGCTCAAAAATCCTAAAGATTCCAACCGTTGCTACATCTCATGGCTCATGGGACTCGATTTATTTCTATCAAGACATCATAAGCAATTATTTTTGCCACAGCATTATCACACCGACTAAACCATTGAAGAACAAATTATTAAAAAGAAACTTAATTCGAAATGACAAAATAACAGTTATTCCCTTTGGGGTTGATGAAAAAATTTTCAAACCAGCCGATAAAGAAAAAGCCAAGAAAAAACTAAAAATCGACAGCAAAAAATATATAATATCCACTGTCGGCCGAATAGACCCTATTAAAGACCATTTAAGTTTTCTTAAAGCAGCAAAAATTGTTATTAAAAAATATCCTGAAACTATTTTTCTCGTCGCCGGATCTGCTTTAGGTAATTTTTCAAATAATAATAAATACGAAGAAAATATAAAAAACTTCCTTAAAATTAATCCTTTTCTTAAAAAAAGGGTGGTTTTCACCGGATTTTTAAATGATATTGAAAAAATTTATCAAGCCTCCGACATCTACGTCTGTTCTTCACATTCGGAATCATTTGGATTAAGTTTGGTAGAAGCATCTATGTGCTCTGTCCCGATTGTTTCTACCAATAACGGCAACCAATCATCAATCGTAAAAAACAACAGAACAGGTTTTCTAGTGAAACCCTCTGCGCCGCTAGAACTTGCTCAAAAAAT
>MFAZ01000045.1:1212-6164 GCA_001776335.1 Candidatus Curtissbacteria bacterium RIFCSPHIGHO2_01_FULL_41_11
TCCAAGTTTACGAAAAAGTTTCGGCAAGAACGCTGAAAGTTATACACTTAAGAAATTCTCCCTTGCCGGATATGTTAATTCTGTAGAACAAAACTATTCTAGACTAACTAAGTAATGCGGTTTAAAAAATTCATTCCAATAATATTAGTAATCATTAGTGCGGCATTATTACGCTTTCCCTTTCTATCAAGGGAATTTGTTTTAGAAGAAGCATTAAATGTTAAAGACGCAATTGCAATCTCACAAAAAGGCTACCCAGTGGTATACATGGGAGAACAAGCTCCGCAGAGCATTCATCTGGACCGTACTCCTGGACTTTTTTTCTTCGAAGCTATCTCCTTCAAATTACTCGGCGTATCGGAAGAAAGTGCTCGTTTAGTTCCCTTGCTTTTTTCCTTTGGCCAACTTTCTTTAATTTACTATTTTTCACTGAAATTTTTTAAAAATAGACACTTATCTCTTTTTTCAGCAATACTTTTTGCTACTAACCCATATATTATCCAAAACTCCACTCATATCCATTATGACGGGGCAGTTTTTGCATTTTTCTCAACGTGGTATCTTTTTTTAGCCTGCCAAAAAATAATCAGTCACCAAAACAAATGGCAGGATCATATCAAGCTCGCCATACTCTTTTTCTTTGCTCTCTTTGTCAAATATGACCCGACATTAATAATGCTATTTGTAGTCACCATTTTTTCGGCAATATATTGGCGTCCTTTTTTAAAGAAACTTTTTCTATCCAGTTTTCTTTCCGCAAGTCTCTTCTTGGGTTCATTCTACCTTTACAATAACGCTTTCAATCATCCCGAGGCTTTCTTTCAACCCTTTCTTTGGATATTTGAAGTCTTTTCGCAAAAGCTAACCGCTTCTTCCGCCAGTATTAGCCAATTTCTCTGGTCAGACAACTATTATCTCTTAATCAGATTTCTAAGCTGGCTTTCGATTCCCCTTATCTTTTTGACGGCTTACGCAATATTTTGGATAGGTAAAGAAAAAACCCTTAAAAAAGACCCAAGAATTGTCTTTTTATGTTTATGGCTCTTTTCTTTTTGTTTTGTCTATTTAGCTTTTGGTTGGTCAGGTGATTTTCCGCGTTACTTTGCTCCGGCAATTCCTCCACTATTTTTAATAATTGCAATTACCCTTAAGGGTAATTTAGCCAAGTCCAAAAAGGTATTTACTAAAGCAGCTATTATGGCTTTTTTAACTGCTCTTTCGATTTTCTTATTCCTTGCTTATCGCAATTGGCTCTTCTTAGACCGAATTACCGGATGGATACCCCACTTGCAAATTCCCTTTTTTGCCATAACTATAATAGGCATTTTAGCTATAATTATTACTCATTCAAATAAAAATACTAGAATAACGTTAACCCTCACACTTATATTCTTGTATTTCTTCCAAATCATCGCCCAAAATATTCATGACCTGAAAAGCCCTTACTCGCTAACTAACTTTTATGGATATGGCGGCTATCGCGAAGCTGGTCAATTTTTAAAGAATCAATTCCACCAAAACAATCTTATCTTAACCTTTGACCCGGTTGCATATTATTGGCAGGGCGAATATGTCGATTTTAATCTTTTTGGCACTCTTCATTCTGGAGTAAACTTTTCCCTGATCACAGACCTACTCTCACAAGGCTCTTTTGCCGCAATAGCTCTCCCCGATATTTATTTAAAAGAATTGGAAAACGCTTCATCAACCTACAAACTTGATTATCAAACTGCAATAAAAACAAGGTTCAAAAACCATGTGAATTTCGGCGGAGTTAAAGGTATCGAAGTCTATTATTAATCTGTTAAACTAACATGAAAATGATTACCAAAAAGCTGGTTAGTATAATAATTCCCGCTTACAACGAAGAAAAGAATATCGCTAAAGTCATCAGAAAATGCCATAAGCTAAAAAAGGATTTTCAAGTCGAAATTATAGTGGTCGATGGAGGCTCCCAAGATAAAACCATTCAGGTAGCCAAAAAAGAACGTGCTGACAAAATAATTAAATTTCCCTATAAAAGAGGCAAGGGTGCGGATTTTTGGGCGGGCGGCATCATTGCCAATGGCGCATATATTATACAAATAGATTCTGACTATCAATTTCTACCGCAGGAAATCCCCCTTTTTGTCGATAAATTGGAAAAAGAGACTGATGTCGTTATTGGCACTAGATTTGTAAATAGCAAAATCGAAAAAGGTTCTATTAGCACAAGAAATCTTTTCGGTAATAAATTTTTATCGCTTTTGACAAGTCTCGCCTGTGGTCAAAAGATTACCGATGTAATGGCTGGTTTTAAAGGTTTTAGAAAAAAAGCATTCCTTGCTCTTGATATTCGGGAGAGACATTTTGAATATGAAGCAGAAATAATTGTAAAAGCAATGAAAATGGGCATGCGGCTTGAGCAGATACCCGTAAGTTATAAAAAAAGAATTGGTGGAAATTCTGGAATACGAGTTTTAAACGACGGGCTTAAAGTAATTATGGCAATAATTAAAGTAAAATTGGCTAAACTACCTAATTATCGCGAATTATAATAGCATTTACTTCTATTTGGAACTCTCAAAAACCAAAACTGACCAGATTAATCTCAAATAATGTACCACTGTCTTACGTTCAAATAAAACGACTAGAGCTAAAAACATAAAAATTCCTACTGAAAGAGAAAAGAGGAAATAGTATATCCTCTGAGGAAAAAAATTAACCAGAATAAAAGTAACAAGTCCGGCAGTAATAGATATTAAAAGAAAAGGCACAACATTCCTACTCAAATTGATGTCAACAATCTTTCTAAGTTTGTAGAACATAATAAGACCTGTTGTTGTAACTATTAAATTTGAAATACTAATACCTACAAAGCCATAAGTAGCAATAAGAATCGGACCTAAAATCCAGGTTAAAATGGCCCAGAATAAACCTATATTCCTGAGATATGAGGTTTTACCGCGAGAAAGAAGGAGTTGCGAAAACGAACCGGTATATGCAGCTATGCCCATTTGCAAAAGTCCGAGATATAAAGCCGGCAGAGATGGAATCCACTTGTCAGTATAAAAATAATGGATGAGTTGACGGGCGCAAGCAATCTCAAGAGCCATCATTGGGATGGAAGTTAAAGAAATCATTAATATAGATTCATTGGCAACCTTTTTGAAATACTCCTTTTTAACCTGCACTCGAGAACTCAAAGGAAATATTACTCTGTTTATGATATCGGAAAAGGCCATAGGGAAAACCGAAAGACTCGCAGCAAATTGGAAATACCCCAAATTCTCTACTCCAACCCTCTTGCTCAGGTAAAGAAGAATAAATGGCCCCCAGAAAAGCGCAAGCATAACATTAAATTGAAAATTTAAACCGAAATTTAAAAGTGATCTGATAACACTTTTTTCAAAAGTAAAACGGATTGGCCATAAAACAAACAAATAAGATACCAGGGAAGCCACAAATCTCGAAACAACGTACCCTATGACAAGACTGACGACTCCATAACCCGACAATACTAAAACTAAAGTAGTCAAAACGCCGGACAACAACTCACAAACTTCAGAAACCATAAGTTTAAAATACTTAAGATTTCTCTCCAAAATTGCGCTTCCGACAGAATCAATGGGGTTAATAATAAATACAAAAGATGCAATTTGAAAAAGTGATTTTCCCAAATTTCCGAGATTAAAAAAGTTTGAAATTAAACCTGCTGAAAGAAAAACTACAGCAAATAGTACGAACCCCAAAGCTAACTGAACCCAAAAAATAGAATTAATAAACTCCGATTTAATCTCAGCCTTTTTTTGTATCAAAGACGGCGACAGACCCAAATCAGAAAAAACGGCAAAGACTGACAACGAGAACGTCACTGTTGCATATGTTCCAAAATCTGCAGGGAAAAGAAGCCTTGCTAAAAATATGTTTGAAATTGTAAAAACCGCCTGAACAAATACTCTTTTTGCTCCTAAAAGAAGAAAGCCCTCCGTCGCCCTTTTCTTTAGTACTCCAATTTCATAAGTCATACTGGGATATTATCGACCGCGAATAAGTTTATCCGACAAAAATAATAATGCAAACACGGAAACCGTAGCTAAAGCTAAAAAGCGCCATTGTTCGCTATATTTAAATACCACTAAATCCGGTTTTTGACCAGAGTCAAAAGGCACATACATAAAACCTGGGCTTGTTGGGCCCGCTTTGAAAATTTTTAATTTTTTCCCCTGGTCTCCCTTTGCTGTCCAACCGCCATAAAATTCTTCTTTAAAAAGCACTCCCCTGGCGCCTGCCACAGTCACCTGGCGATTTTCAGGAGAAACCCATCTATATTCATAAGAAGGAGTATTTTTTTCCGATAAATCAACAACCTCAGACAGTAGATTGTAGAAAAAATTAGATTCCTGAACGTTATACTCCCTGAGTATATGATAAGGCAGATTAAAACCTGTCCATATCAGCTTCCCAGATCCGACATTTCTGGATACCGCAACTATCAAATCGTTGTTTTTTATGATTATTTCAGACTCAGGATTCAAATCACGGTCATCTACCGGATGCGACACGTTCCAGGCCTCCCCGTCAAAATCCAGTGGGGAAAAGGCATCAAAGTTAATATCCCTCGTAAGTTTCTCGTCAAACTTTTTGATATCCCAATAAACACCGATATCAGTCCTCACAGTCCTTTTTATCGGGAAGAAATCCGGCAGCTCACTGGTCGCAGCCTCATAACCTTCAGGGCCTGTATCTATATATACTTTTCCTCCCTGCGTCAAATATTTTTTAATTAAGTCCCAGGCATCCGATCTGCTGTGGTAGTCGTATTGATAAAGGATAACAGCATCAAACTTCGCAAGATCGGATTCAGAAAAATCATCGATAAACTTCGAGTTATTGGCAACTACAACTCTCCTGCTGTTCAAATCTCTCATCCCCAAAAATCGATAAATAGTATCATATGCCGATAAATCTCC
>MFAZ01000045.1:6203-15774 GCA_001776335.1 Candidatus Curtissbacteria bacterium RIFCSPHIGHO2_01_FULL_41_11
AGGTGAAGTTAAATCTTCTTTTATCTTGAAATAACTTACATTTCCCGCTTGTTCCTCAACCCTTTCAATGAATCCGCCATTTAAGATATTTGAAGCAAAATTAATCTTCCCTGAAACATCACTTTTCCCAACTAAATAATAAATAGCGTTCCAGTCCATTAAAAACCGGGCGTTCATGTCTACAATCTCCTCAGGGACTCTCCAGTCGGAAATTAAAGATGATTTCATCAGACCGACCGGTGGATAGAACACTGTCTCCAGCCAAAACATTCCCCATTTCTGATTTTGCGAGAGCGCAGGCTCCAATTGTCCACCGGCAAGCGGCATCTCAAAAGACATCGGCAGAAGCACGTTTAGGGCGGAATCCAAAGTATATGCCCGCCTGTTCTTATCATTTAAATCAAATTGTGAGGTCAACTTCAGAGGTCGACCGTTTTCAGAAATATAAGGGGCAGAAAGGCTAATCAATTGCAACTTTTCAATAAATCCGCCACCGCGGGCTAGATAAAGATAGGCAAGTGCAAACAACAGGAAACAAATATTCACATAAGTCAAAAGGGCCTTTTTGCTTACTTTAGAAAGCACCGTCCTATGAAATACTTCTGTTTGTTCAAAAAATGCATAAATTTGTTCGAAAAGAACCGCCATAAGCACACAAGCAGCAAAGGGAGCAAGGAAAAAAAATAGTGCGATTTCTCCTTTTTCAAATTTCAAAACAGGCAGCAAGAGACCAACTAATCCGATTGCAAAAATCAAAAAAAGTATAAAGGGGGAAACTATTTTTACATGCTTTTTTTTATTAGTGCCCAAGGACAAAATCCAAAGCACAAAAAATATTATTAAAAAAAGCAAGAGTATATACTGATCACCAAACCCCAAAAATTTGTTGCCTAAAACAGGAAGTCTGGAAAAAAATCCTCCCCATGAGTGTTTTAGATAAAATATTAAAGTAGGCAAACCAACCAGAGAAGCGAAAAACAAAAACCAAACGGTCTCCAAAAATCTTCTCCCTGCCCTAACTCCCATCGGGTTGTAAAAAAAGAGAATTACAACCGAAAGAGGAACTGCAAAGTAAATAAACCCGTAAGGATGCCCAAGTAGACCCAAACCGCTAATCAAAGTACCCGCATATAAAAAGCGACGGTTGGCGCCTTTTACAAATTTCACCAGTAAGTATACGCTCACTGGCAAAAGTGCTTGAGTCGCCCAAAAAGGAATGTCGCCAACCCGAACCAAAGAAATATACAAATTGGAAGTTGTCAAAAGAAGAACGGTCAAAAAAACAGCTAAACTCTTATTTTTAGAAAGCCCAAAGAACAAGAGATAAGAAAAAATGGCAAATATAAAAAAGGTAAACATTGCAAAATATGGGAAAACTTGCACGGGACCAAAAATTTTGGCAAACGGCGAAAGCAATAAAAAATAAATTGTCGGAAAATCAGACAGGACAGGATTTCCCCCGAACCAGATGTATTTCCACCCCAAAGGCCCCAAAAACTCGTGCCACCGGCTGATGTAGTAAAGATAAGCCGCACCAGTCGCGCTCTCTGCACCTACCGCCGGATTTTGATTAAAATACCATTTTGAAACATCAAGCAGGATTTTTCCGACTACAAAAAGACCTGTTAAGTGCATCAAAATTGAAAGGAGTCCTAAAGTAGGGATTTTCTTCATGAAGTATGGCAGAATTTACAAAGATGTTGAATTTTTTTGAAATCGAATAAATCGATGAATAAAGAATTCATTTTAAGTATAAAAGCAAATACTCCGGCTAAAATCAGCGGCAAACCAACAGCGGCCTTAAAAAATAAGTAATAAGTGTTGGCAAAAATCACAAATCCGCTGACGGCTAGAGTTATAGATACAAAAATCCACAGAAAATTTTCTGCCTCCAAAACCAAAACGGTTATTACGTGGTGCCAGAATGTATGTTTCATTACTTTTTGATTTTGAAGATCAAATCTCCGCTGTCCGCGAAAACTTTTTGAAAATTGGAATTATTCTCAAATTTATCAGAAAAAGGAAAGTCATGATAGTACTCACCCGAGTTCTCCTTGTGAACAACTAAGTAATCAATACCAAAACCTGAAAGTGCAGCATAAGAAGACGCCGCATCCTCTCCTTCCCTTACCTCCCAAGCCATTGGTCTCCAGTCGCTTCTCGAAACCTCATCTCTCCCTCCTCGCACTTGCCTAATGTCAAAAAGTGCATTTAGCCAGAACACACTTGATCCGGATAGAAAAACCGTCTCCTCCGGCCTCACAAGGCTTGCAAGCTCATAAGAAACCTTATACTCGACAGTGTTTTCAATAGATCTTCTCGGCAACCAAAAATCACGCTTTTGCCAGGCTAAACCCCATCCAGCGGCATAGTAGATAACTGTGATAAGAATTAAAATTCTGGTTTGAGGAGCAATCTCGAAGTATCCAAAAACATGACGAAGCCAGCTTTCCCTTACTTTCGATTTTTCTTCCAACATATGGTGCTGGCGGAGGCCTGAGCGAGACTGAGATATAACTTCAAGATCAGTTTCAAGATTAGTCGAGCGTTTTTTGGATACAAGAGACTGCGATAAAATATGACCGGCTAAAAGCGCCACTCCTACTTCCACCTCGCCCATCCAACTCGTCCAGTCCATCCAAAAATCGAAGTCGGAAATAAATCGAAAAAGAGTCATACTGCCAAAAATAGTTAACCACCCTAAAACAAACTTTTCATAGAAATTCTTCGGCCTAGCTCGCCACCAAACCAACACAATGACCAAAATAATCGGAACTAATCCTCTTACAAAATTAACAAGGCCGAAAAAAGCCCCAAATGCCGATTTACCCCCAATTGACGGCGCTCCAAAAATCGTCAAATAGTATCCAGGCCCATACCACAACATGCTTAGAGCCCAACCTCCTAATATCACCAATGCTGCCTTTTTGATATTTGCTATTTGATCTTTGCTATTTGATATTGCCAATATCACAAGTCCGACAATTGCAGATATCGATGCCGTCGTGTTCGTCAAAAGCAAAAAGGTAATAGCCGTCACGGGCAATAATATTTGATATTTGGTATTTGATATTTGATATTTCGCATAAGCCATCAACACCCACGGCGTCATTGCCTGCGCCAGAATCGCAGATACCTCACCAAGCCCAAACGCGCTCACCCAATGCCAGGGTAAGATAAAAACTCCGACAAGAACGAAAACTCCAATCAAACGTTTCCCTGATAGCTTCCAAGCTAGCAACCCCCAGCCTAAGGCGGTTAAAAACTGGAATAGTAAAACAGCTACGATTGATAGGTCGAAGAAAGATACAGAAGGTAGTACTTTGTGAAAAACAACCAAAAGTGACGGCACAACCGGTCCGATAAGATATCGAACAGGTGTTGACCCTAAGTACCAATACGGATAGTTGTTTGAAAATCCATAAGCTTCAATATATTTGGTTAGCGCTACTGTAATGGGAATAAACGAGGTCTGTGCCGGAAACATACGCCAAAAGCCATACTAGCATACTTTGATCCTGTTTTTGGCTACTTGTAATAAACTCTCCCAAGTTTTATATTGCAGACACTACACCTCCTGCCTTAACACATCTTGCGATAAACGAAGCTGCCACAATTCATATTGACTAATCACTAGTCACTATGCACTAATCACTATGCTTCTTTACTGGGGAATTTTTACTGTTGGCTTCTTTTTTGGCAGCATTCTGGCGTATGTCATGTTTGCTCCAAAAAATCCCGAGCAAGATATAGATTACAAGTCTTTTTCCGAGTCTCTAGGCACCAGCAACCTGGCTTCCACTTTTCCTAAAGGGGATTTTAATATTAAAAAGTCTTTTGACAATAAACCCAAGAGTAAAGACAGTCAAAATATAGCCGAGATAGACACCAAATGGCTTCGAGTAAACTAACTCCACATTAAATTTTCCCGGATTTTTGGGAACCAAAACTAAAAAATCAAAAGAGTCTTTAAATTTACGGAAATCCCCACCCCTCACCTTCCAACCCGCATCATAGGTTTGTTGAACTAAAACTCCTTCTCCCTCACCAACCTCACCGCTGATTTTGTACTTACTATCGGAAATCCTCTCAAAATCAATCTTTTTATCCGCATTTTTCTCAATCGCCGAAACATAAGCAAAAATCGGTCCACTGTCAATTGCGTTTTTGGCCTTTTTAATTGATTTAATTTCATCTACTTTAACCAACTTTGCCATCGAATCGTTCGCAAGTGGTACGGAGTAATAAACATCTCCCCTATCTTCACCCACCTTGGTCATTACATTACTGAACTTACGCTCATCCATCTTATAATCTTTATATATCTCGCCGGATCCCACCCCTGTGTAAACCAACTTTCCGATATTCGCTATCTTCAAAAGAGCCAGGCCTATTTGCGGATCTGATCCGAATGTCAGCTGCCAGTAAAAGTGGTCTGGCCAAAAGTTCGTGGAAGATTGAAAAAGCGCGCCCCTAAGCTGAGGCGTTGGCACAAAGTAATTTAACCAAAAACCATAATTACCGGGTGCCAGTACCCTTTGGTCAGTACCGCGTGTTAACTCCCACAGCTTCTGGGATACTCTAAACTCAGGAGTATTTTCTACTGCTTGAATCTGACTTTTGGAAATAGATTCGGTGTATTTTGGCAACCGCGCGATAAGGTCCATCCCAAAAAAAATAATAAATCCTGCTGGAATAATGAAAATAATTGAAGCAAAAGTAACTGTTACATATTTTAAGGCTCCTTTTCCAAACGCGCTAACCCAAAGAAATAATCTCGACACTAAAACTCCAAAAAGTAAGGCCAGTGCCATATCAGCTTCGGTATTTAAACGCAGGGCCTGCGGTGCGTATTCCAACCTACTGTCTCCGGAAGCATAGTAAACATAAACAATCCCAAAAATTATCACGAACCAGTAAATAGCAAAGGGTAATCCTACAATTTTCCTGGCAAATTTTTTGAGAAGTAAAAATGAAACTCCAAAAATGAATATCATCACCAGAAAACCCCACGGAATAAGCGCCAGCCAATTATTAAGGGCATCACTTCCTTCGCTGAAAAACGTCGACATAAACTGCAGGTTATACCAGAATGCAATGAGTCCAAAAGTCATAAAACCAAGATAGAGCACGTTTTTAAAAACAGAAATAAACTCACTCTTCCCCTCAATGAGTTCCGCAAGAACCATCGAAAATACTAAAATCCCTGCCACCCACAAAGCAATTGCGTTGGTAAGCGCACAAAGAGCTAAAAAAATACTTGTTAAAAGAAGGTCAACAAATCCCCTTCTCTCAAAATAACGGGAAAGAAAAAAACCAAAAAGAGGAATAAAAACCAAAGAAAGCGTATGCGGTCCCTCTCCCCACCTTACAAGAATTGCAAATCTTCTCGGCTCCAGCCCCGCAGAAAGAGTGTCGTTTGCAATTCCCGAAGCAATAAATGCCATAACTGATGGCAGAAAACTGTAAAAAAGTGCCGCAACCATTGCTCCGCTTTTACTTTTAGAAACCTGCCAAACGAAAAAGAAAAGAGAGACAGGAACGAAAATGTAAGCCGTACCCGTAATAACCCGATAAGCATGCCCAAAGCTAAACCCTAATAAGTTGTGAAGAAAAAGTTCCAAAGCCGGCAACACCGGAGTATAAAAGACACTCCATGGATGCCCCAAATACCACTGTGGTTGCCAACCTGATCCGTTCTCAGACCAAAATTTGGCCATCTGAATATAAGATATTTCGATAGAACCCATATTCTGGCTAAAATCCCCAATGAACCAGAAGCGAACAAGTAGATAATTTAAATAAGCGATACCGAAAACAACAACAAATACAATTATTATGTTTTGGAGAAACCCCAAGACATTCTCCGCCTTCAAAAGCTGACCGGTTTCAACCTGTGTAGTAAGTCGAGTCAAATCCTGACTTTCAGTTTGATCTTCCATTTTAAATTACTATGCCGCTTCTTGATCTCCAATCTCATCATGAATTACTAGCCAAACCAAAACTAAAAAAAATAACACCGTAACTGCCGTTCCCAACCATATTTGCCAAGAATCTCCCCGGGAAGATATTAATTGAAAATTACCTCCTGCCAACTCAAGGCTTTCCCTTCTCTCTGCAAGAACGGAAAGCCTTATTTTCGTCCAGATTCCACTACGACCAGAAACTGCAAGAATCGCAAATGGAGATAAGCTATAAGCCAGCAGACTTAAACCCAAAAAACTCAGTACTGCAAAAATTAAAGAGACAAATATTTTGAAAGGCCCCCAAACAAATTCTTGCCCAATTGCACTTATAAAGTGAACTCTATCAAAAAGCATAGATAAAAGAAGCGCAATAACTACAGCCCCGAACATATTGAGATTAGGAACCATTCTGTGAGGATGGGGTACAAAAGATTTGCCGGAAATTAGCCAGACAGAAATAGACACAGCAAATACAATAAAAACCAAAAAACAGAAAAAAATCGCCATTCTGTCCTCACGTCTTGCAAAAAAAACAAAAGAGAAAAAAAGCGTAATCAAAAAGATGATAAAGGGCAGCGGAAACAGTAGTTTCATGTTGGCCAAAAATGCTGAGGCCACAAAATTTGCACCCAGATACCAAAAATGCGGCGTATACCAAAAGGACACCAAACCGATTGGCATAATTGCAGCAATTACAAATCGCTGAACTTTTGCTCTAACGTTCCCAAAAAATAACTGGGTTACAAAAACGATTACTCCGATAAAACCCAAGCTTAGAGATTGTGTGGCATTTGCAAGCAAAATTAAGCTGCAAAGAATAGTTGACCACACCAAGTCCCCGGATTTCCCCAATTTCAGATATTTAAGAAGGAAAAGACTGGCAAAAGGGATAATTGCAAGAGCCAGAAAATTGGCTCCGTCTCCGTAAACAATCGTAAAAAAAGATTTAGCACTTCCAAGTTCCGTTTCTAAAACACCTTGTCTGAAAAATGTGAGCACAAAAATGGGAACCGGTGGAATTAGATAAAGTATGGCAGCCAAAATCGAACTCAGCTGTCTTCTGGTCAAATCACGTGTCAAAAGATAAACCCCAACAGTCGAGATCATAAATGAACCAATAAAAAGTCCCCTCAGAAAATCCCCCGGATTTATATTGAAAGACCCGAAAACGGAAATTAAAAAAGGTACCAAAGGTGTAAAAAAGGCCTCCTCAAAGCTTATTTGCGAAATAACCGGCCGGAAGATGACGAAGGAAAATAATGCCAAACACAATGAAAGAATAAGTGTAGTTTTATCCAAAACCTTTCCTGAAAGTTGTACTGGTTGAATTCCACTAGACCATAGAGGTGAACGTTCGGGAATATCCTGCTTCAAGGAAGGATCCATTAATTAATCATAAACTAGTCACTAGCCACTAGTCACTAGCCACTAGGTGCTATTTATTGCCTTGGGGATATAATCAAAAATATCCGAAGCAATTACCCCTTCACCCATATGGTGAGCAGCCAACTCCCCTGCTTTTCCGTTAATAAAGGCTGCAGCGTGAGCTGCTTCAAACAAACCCACCCCACGCGCCAAAAGCGCAACGCATATTCCAGAAAGTGTATCGCCGAATCCACCTTTTGTCATAAGGGGAGTACCGGAATTATTGGTAATCGTACTGGTTCCATCGGTAATTATGTCTACATGTCCTTTTAAAAGAACTACGGCGTGGTATTTATGAGCTGCTTGTTTGGCGGCAACCAACCGGGCATCAAAGTCATCCGGAATTTTAGATTGCGAAAGGAGAATCGCCAGCTCTCCAGCGTGAGGTGTTAAAATCAATTGTTTCCCCCAAACCGACTGTGGTTTTGCAGAAATTGCCCGCAGTGCGTCTGCATCCAAAACCATCGGAACATTAATTTTGGAAATAATCTTGTGTATCGCCTCGCTCGTTGCCCCGTGTCTTCCCAACCCGCAGCCCATGCAAACGGCATTTATATTTCTGACATGCGCAACATCTACAATATCATTGATATGCCCTTTTACCAGATAATCACCCTTAAGGGGATAAGTCATCAAATCCGCAAATGTCTGCCCTGCGACGTTAGCCGCCCGCTCCGGCGCACAAACACTGACCAAATCTGCCCCGGCACGAAGCGCAGCTCCGGCTGCTAAAGTTGCCGCTCCGGAATAAAGCTTCGAGCCGCAAATGACCAGGACGTTTCCAAAATTACCTTTATGTGACCATGCTGGACGAGTATGATAAATGCGGGAAAGATCCATTGGACAGTGTGGTTTGACCTTAGCAGAAATTTACTTTCCGGGCAATAGCAAACAACTTGTATAAACCATTTTTGACATTTTTAATGTTTCCCCAACTCCAAAACCAGATCTCTAACATAAATGTGCTGAGCATTACTTGACAATTTCCTCATCTTAAGCGGGTTAAAATCTAGACAAAATACAACTCCACAGTCAAGCCTTTTAGAAATATAGCCAACAAATTCCCAGAACTTTTTGTCGCTTTGATAAATTAAGCTATGATCTCCGCTTGAACCGGAAAGATGAATTACCCTCAAATGTTTCCTGAATTGATCTTCAAACTTGTCAAAAGTCTCGCAAGGGTTAATACCAAACTGGAAATCGTGGTCCACGCCCCAAATCATCCCACCAAAATCATGCTCTATGACCAAGTCTATAGCCCGCTGAGGATCTCGGGTATCGATCATACCCTCTCTTCCCTGTCCTCTACGTTTAGAATCATTTTCCACATAAATATACCTTGATCCCGCCATCAACTTATTGAGATCCCCCCGCTCAACTGCAGTTTCTGCAACGTAACCATGAACATTTAAACCTGCGTCAAACTCCTTAGCCATTCTATTTACATGATGGTTAAAAACATTACCTGTTACAAGTGCAATAGCTGCCGCTTTGCCTTTCCCCAACCAATCTCGCCTCCAACGTCTCAAAGACTTACTGAAATAAATAATCTGGGAAGACAAATTATAGTGAAATGGCATATGAAACCGCTCAACAGGAATTGGGCCGTACTCCCTTTCCCAAGCGTGGATGCGTTCTGCGCTGATCGCTCCGGGCATAGGCAAACCGACAGGCCAGTGTCCGGGATAAAATTCCACCCTAACCTGATGCTCGGGCGGAAGTTTCCGATTTATGTTCCCAATGACTTCACAAAATTGTTTTGGCCTGTGAATCCATCCGGCCGAAGTTACTTCTACTCGCCTCTCGGAACTCATTGAAGATATTATATTTAAATCTTGGGGTCAAAGCATTCTGCCATGTTTTTATAATGTTCTATTTCAGATGAAGAAGCATGTGCAGCCGCAGCAAACGCAGCCAGTAGTCTGAAAGTTGCCGACAAATCGCTGTCTTTAGTTCTAAAACGGAATTGTTGCAAATCGGAAGGAATATCTTCTAAAACATTCCCACGATCATCAACAAGTAAACGACTTCTTGCGGCTTCCTTCAAAACCAAACTGAATGCTTCACCGAGACAATTAAACCAACTAGCGGTTCTTGGAACACCTGTTTCCATTTCAGAACTGTAAAAATGCCTGCTGGTTTCAACTCTCAGCCATTGTGACTCATTTGTCACCGGCATA
>MFAZ01000046.1 GCA_001776335.1 Candidatus Curtissbacteria bacterium RIFCSPHIGHO2_01_FULL_41_11
TTCCGGTGTAATTACAGCGACTACTTCATGGCAACTGGTAGATACGGGAACGCCCGATACTTTAGATACGACTACAACCGTTAGTTTTGTCAAAAATGGTGCAAACGGAAGTTTTATTCAATGGGCGCCTGGTGCCGGCAATAGCACTGCAGAAACTGCAAACTGTAGCGACACAAGTTACGATGGCCGAGGTTGGATCTGGGATACCCAATTCGGTGACACCGGACAAATTGCCTCGGGTACCTGGCAATTTACGATTAGGGAGTCTGACGATAATGCTAATCCTGCAGGAGACTGGGATGTTTGTGTTTGGAAGGTATCTGTAAGTGGCGGTTCGATTTCTGCGGCAACTTTATTATTTGAAACTTTCGACGGTACAAACCATATGACAGGTTGGCCGACAACCGATATTTTTGATGCTACTGTTAGCAATCCGACTGCGACGACGGCTACTGTCGGGCCTTTCACTCTTAGTAATCAGTATATTTACGCCGAGTATTACTATCATGGCTCGTCTGATACCGGTCAGGGAGGGACAAGAAGCGTAACTCTTGCAACCGGAGATGTTACCGAAGCAAACGATCCTAAGATTGTTACTCCCACAATTACTATTCCAGAAAATGTAGTCTTTTTGGTTGCTATGGCACCTTTTATTCCAATCACCGTGATGTGGATGAGAAAGAAGTGGAAAGTGGAAAGTGGAAAGTGGAAAGTCGGGGGAGGATATTTTGGCTAAACAAAAGAATGTTTTTATTATAATTTTTGGTGCATTAACGTTGCTTATGCTGGTGTTGCCGTTTATGGTGTCATTTAACGATTTTTTGACAGGAGTTATTGAGAGAAACTTTCTTTACGAATGGACCGCGCAGAACATAGTACCAATTGAAGCGAAGATGATGGGGGTACTTCTTATGCCCTTTGGCTATAAATACGCATTTTCACCTTCAAATTCAACAATTGTAGTTAACGGTATCAATATGGGGATTACCTGGAATTGTATAGGCTGGCAGAGTTTTTTGTTGCTTTTGGTAACCATGCTAGTAGGCTTAAGGGGTAAATATACTAAGCTGTCAATTGCCGCGGTTGTCTCAATCGGGATTTTAGGGACTTTTTGGCTTAATATTTTAAGAATGATTTTTACTGTACTTTTAGCTGTACATTTAGCTCCGGTTTTTAGATTTGTCTTTCATGATTATCTAGCGGCGATAACGACGATTGTCTGGCTTTTTGGCTTCTGGGGGTTTGCCTACGCGTTTGTTTTGGAGGAAAAGTCCTAAAGTTGTTTAGATGTTAAAATTGGAATAGGTATAAATATAGATGTTGGATTTTATCTACGATTTTCGATTCCGCATATTTTTGCTAATTTCCGTGGTCGTTCTGCCGCTTTTAATACTGACACTTGTATTTGGGTTTACCCAGAGAAAGTATGCCCGGGCACAAGCACTTGATAATTCAAGGTCTTTTGTGAATGTCCTTTTAGACGAGCAGGAAGATTCAATAGTTGAAACACGAAGTTTAATTAAGCTTCTTTCACAGGTGCCAGAGATTGTCGGTCCAAATAAAAATTTATGTCAAAATTTTCTTTCCCGTTTGATTGCCGAAAACCCCCAGTATCTTAATTTAGGGACAGTAAACCTAAAAGGGGATATTGATTGTTCGGCTCTTTCAACCTTACAGGGAATAAATGTTTCCGACAGATTATATATACAGAAAGCTTTCGCAAAAGGGGATTTTTCAATTTCAGATTATCAAATTAGTAGAACTACAGGAAAACCTTCGCTTAATTTTGCTTATCCCATCACTGACAACAGGGGCGATATTTCCGGTTTGTTTGTTGCGGTATCGGATCTCAAGTGGATTTCGGAAAGGGCGGGACTTTCAAATTTACCGGCAAATTCTTCCGTAACCATTGTTGATAGAAATGCCGTTGTTCTTGCCCGCTATCCGGATCATGAAATTTGGGTTGGTCGCGAAATCGGGGAAGAGATTCTTGCCCAAAAAATAATTATGTCTGAATCAGGAGATTTTTTTGAACTCGCAGGAATTGATGGTGTGGAAAGACTTTATTTGGTAAATAAGATATCAGCGACCGAGGAAAATTCCGGTTATTTGGCTGTCGGTGTCCCAAAAGAGAAAATCTATGGTCAGATTAACGATATGGTATTGCGAATTTTTGCCGGCATGATTTTATTTCTTATGCTTGGGTTTGTGTTTGTCTGGTTTTATGGAAGGAGATCAATTATTTTGCCAATTGAAGCGCTTATTGCCGCGGCTGAAAGATACAGAAACGGTGATCTGGAAGCAAGGGTTTCGACTTTCCATAAAAAAGGAGAACTTGGTGAACTTTCGCAAACCTTTAACAATATGGCGGAGTCTTTACAGAGACAAATTATCAAAATTGAGCAGGCAAAAATCGTTTTAGAAAATGAGTTGAGACATAAGACTGAGCTTGAGAAGAAGGAGAGAGATTTTGTTTCGATGGCTTCACATGACTTACAAACCCCGCTGGCACTTGTGCGTGGTTATATATCAATGCTCGCTTCCGGGAAGTGGGGGAAAATGGATAAGACAATCAATCAATACCTGTCTGCGGCTTTGAGTGGGGTAGACAGGATGAATAAATTAATTCGCGATTTACTGATGACATCCCGAATTGAGGCTGGTAAAATGCTTTTTGAGAAAACCGCCTTTGATGTTGATGAGGAAATTCGAACGGTTTGCACAAAATTAGCATCAATTGCCGCAGGTCATGGACTAAAATTTAGTTTTGGGCCCCGCCGCAGGCTATTTGTTCTTGCAGATAGAGATAGATTTTCGGAGGTTGTCACTAATTTGGTAGATAATGCAATTAAATATACGGAAAAAGGCGGTATTGTGGTTAAAGTTTCAAAAGCAGGGGGATTTGCGCATGTATCTGTTTCCGATACGGGTATTGGGATAAGAAAGGCAGTTTTGCCTCACGTTTTTGATAAGTTTTATTTTTCGGAAAATTTTGTTTCCAAAGAACGCGAGTCAACCGGGCTGGGTCTTTATATTGCCAAATCTTTAATTTCTGCGATGGGTGGTACAATAGATGTAGAAAGCGAGATAGGAAAAGGTAGCAAGTTTACCTTAACCTTGCCCCTCGCTGACGCTCGGGGCAAGCCCCTAAAAACAGGACAATGAATAAAGTTTTACTTATAGAAGACGACTTGCCGCTGGTTCGCATGTACCAAATTGTCTTGCAAGAAGCCGGTTTTGAAGTTATCACTGCACTTGACGGAGAAGAAGGCCTGGAAAAGATTAAGCGTGACAAGCCTGATATGGTGCTTCTGGATTTGGTGCTGCCCAAAAAGGACGGACGATCTGTATTAAAAGAAATTAACCAGGACAGTGAGTTGTCTAAAATCCCAGTTTGCTGCCTGTCTGTTCTGCATCAGAAAGAAGATATAGATGCGGCAAAACATCTGGGAGCACGAGAATTTCTGGTGAAAACTGAAGTAGATCCTGCCGATATCGTAAGAACGATTAAAAAGCATCTTAAGTCTTCCCCAAGCTAAACCTGATTGCCAAATAGGACCAAAGCCAGTAGAAAAAGGTGAGGCTGGCAAATAACAAAACGAAATTGGCTGCAAGAGAAAAATTTTGGATTCCCCGAACTTTTTCCAGATGATTAAAAAATTCGCTAATTGAAAGCAGCCCGAAACCAGAAATTAGCGGGATGAGGTCTTTGTGCTTTGTTGAATAAGAAATTTGCAGAATGACCACTGAGATTAAAAATGACTGGACGGCAAGAAGAGCATAGTTTTTTAAAAAGAATATTGAAATTATGCCTATGATTGTTAAGAGCTGAAGCTTTGAGTGATAGTCCAACAGATATGATGCAAGTATTAACCAGAGGGCAGAGCTTTGAAGCCAGAACTCAAGATTTGAAAAATTAGCATTAAAAATACCCTGTGTGAGCCTGAAGAAGAAGGCCAAAGTCAGCAAAGAAAATGCCAGAAACTTTAAGAAACTTTTAACCTCAAATCTTAAACTTAAGGCGTCTATATAAAGCCAGATAATGGCAGCAAATATAGATGTGATAGCGAAATAGGAAACAATTGAAATTATTTGCACTAATTTCATCTTAGCAGATTTGTTTTTCTGCGAGCCTTTTATATTCGCTCGCAGAACACCGTGGACTTATAGTCCACGGATGAATGCGAGAGCGAATACATACTTGCGAGGACTAGGGTATCTGCTCGCTCATGTAAACTTAAAGAAAATACCGAGGACTCTTAGTCCTCGGAAGTTTATAGACGTCTGAAGTCCGGAAAATTTAAAAGATGATGTTGTATAAGATCGAGCGGTAGATTTTTAAATCCCAAGGAGTATTTTATGTCTGAAAAGTAGGGCAAAAGGGCCCTTTTTTGCGTTCAAAAAGCAGGTAAATTAACTTATAGTAGTACCGGAAAGTCCGATAGTTTTATAGAAAGAATCTTATAGTACTGAAGCATATTGCAGACTTTTCAGCCTTAATTAACTTATATAGGATACTGTAATCTTTAGTCTTATAGGCATTTGACGGCTGTTACCCGATAATGGTAACACTAAATTATGAGGCCTTTGACTGCCGGGGCTAAGCTTGCATTAATAAAGAGAAGCAAATCAGGAGAAAAAGTTGCCCATTTATGCCGAGAAGCCGGAATTTCGAGAAAAACTTTTTATAGTTGGCTTAACAAACACAAATCATCCCGTCCAAATTTAGTAAGCAACGCACTTTCTGACAAACGATTCAAAAATAAAACGAGTGTAACTTTGATGCATCCCAAAGACAGGCTTCTTGTGGTTAATAGCGGGCTTGCAGGCGACGAATCCGTGGCTTCGGTGTGTAGAAGGTTCGGAATTTGTCGAAAAACTTATTACAAGTGGTTGCGCAGATATCAGACTATGGATGAGAAAGGGCTTGAGGACCAGAGACCCAAGGCTGAAGCGCACTATAAATTTGTGCCAGAGGATAAGAAACAACTTGTGATTGCGGCCGTAGCGGCTAATCCCAAAGCTTCCGTGCGCACACTCCATGGTCAATTATCTGATCAGATTGGCTACCATGGGATACAGAAAGTTCTAGAAAGAGAGCGTTTGAATACTTTATATATGAGGCAACAGTTTGCAGAGAAATACGTTGGGGAGC